>CAYNOF010001102.1:0-6113 GCA_964398335.1 uncultured Rhizobiaceae bacterium | reverse complement strand
GCATGACGATCGACTGGTCGACCATGTGGGGCAGGATGCCGACCGGCGTGCCGCCGTCGAAATGCGAGGTGCCGCCGGGCACCACGCCGTCATGCCAGCCGTGGAAGTGGCCGGTGAAGCGCACGACCTTCTGCTTGCCGGTGAACGCCCGCGCCAGGCGCAGCACCATGTGCGAGGCCTCGGTGCCGCTCGAGGTGAAGCGCACCTTCTCGGCCGAGGGGATCAGCTTGCACACCAGTTCGGCCCAGCGCACCTCCAGCTCGTGCGAGGCACCGAGATGCGTGCCCAGCGCGACCTGCTTCTGCACCGCCTCGACCACCTCTTGCCTGGAATGGCCGAGGATCATCGCGCCGTGGCCGCCGAAATAGTCGACGTACTCGTGCCCGTCGGCGCACCATTTGTGGCTGGCTTTGCCGTGCGTCGCATAGAGCGGGTAGGGGTCGAGGTGGCGGCCGTCATGCGTGATGCCGCTGGGCAGGACCTGGGCGGCGCGCTTGAACAGCTTCTCCGAGGTCGGCGTCTTCGCCCGGTAGTCGGCGGCGATGGTCGAATTGGTCTGGGCTTCGGCGGGCATCGCCATGAACGGAACTCCTCGAGCGACAACGCGCGACCCTATCCCGGGCACAGAGCCAAAACCAGTTGACCGGATCACACTGGTGTAGAAAACTGCAACATTGAAGTCTGTAGTGGCCAAATTGATGTCTGAGACATGATAACTGCCGCGCAACTGCGTGCTGCCCGGGCGCTGCTCGGCCTCGACCAGCGCAAGCTGGCCGAGCTGTCGGGCATTTCGGTGCCGACCATCCAGCGCATGGAGGCGAGCGAAGGCGTCGTGCAGGGCACGGTGTCCTCGCTGATGAAGCTGGTGGGCGCGCTCGACGCGGCCGGTATCGTCCTGATCGGTGCGGGAACGGCCAGCCCGGACGGCGGGCGTGGCGTGCGGCTGAAGCAATGAGAGGGTGCCGCCGATGAGCCTCGCCGCGGCCCTGTGGTGCGTCGCCGCCTTGCTGTCGCTGGCCTGTGTCGGTGTGGCCGGAGGCAAGCGGCCGGCGGCGACCAACGTGGTCTACGGCGCAGCGCTGATCCTGACCGCAGTGCTGTTCGTCCTTGCCCTGCGCCACCTGCTGGGCCTGCACGCGCCCGAGACGCTGATCCTGCCGCTCGGGCTGCCGTGGATGGGCGCGCATTTCCGGATCGATGCCCTGAGCGCCGTGTTCCTCTGCATCGTCAACCTCGGCGCCGCCGCGGCGAGCCTCTACGCGCTGGGCTACGGCCGCCATGAAGAGGCGCCGCAGCGTGCGCTGCCGTTCTTCGGCCCGTTCCTTGCCGGCATGAACCTCGTCGTGCTCGCCGACGACGCTTTCACCTTCCTGCTGAGCTGGGAATTCATGTCGCTGGCGTCGTGGGCGCTGGTGATGGCGCATCATCGCGGCGTCGGCAATGCGCGCGCCGGCTACGTCTACATCGTCATGGCGAGCGTCGGCACGCTGGCGCTGCTGCTGGCCTTCGGCCTGTTGGCAGGACCGGAGGGCCGCTACGCCTTCACCGACATGCGCGCCGCCGCGCCGCCGCCCTGGCTCGCCGGCCTGGTCCTCGGCCTGGTGCTGTTCGGCGCCGGCTCGAAGGCTGGCCTCGTGCCGCTGCATGTCTGGCTGCCGCTGGCGCACCCGGCCGCGCCCAGCCACGTCTCGGCGCTGATGAGCGGCGTGATGACCAAGGTTGCGGTCTACGGCTTCGTGCGCATCGTCTTCGAGCTTCTGGGCGCACCGGCCTGGTGGTGGGCGCTGGCGGTGCTGGCGATCGGCGGGCTGACCGCGGTGCTGGGCGTGCTGCACGCGCTGATGCAGACCGACCTCAAGCGCATCCTGGCCTACAGCACGATCGAGAACATCGGCTTCGTCTTCATCGGCCTGGGCCTGGCGCTCGCCTTCAAGGCCAGCGGCCTCAATGCGGCGGCGGCCGTGGCGCTGGGCGCGGCGCTGCTGCACGCCTTCAACCACGCGCTGTTCAAGAGCGCGCTGTTCTTCGGATCGGGCGCGGTGCTGGTCGCCACCGGCGAGCGTGACGTGGAGAAGATGGGCGGGCTGATCCACCGCATGCCGATGACCGCGATCGCCATGCTGGGCGGCTGTTGCGCGATCTCCGCGCTGCCGCCGTTCAACGGCTTCGTCTCGGAGTGGCTCACCCTGCAGGCCATCCTGCTGAGCCCGCAGCTGCCGCAATGGGGCCTGAAGCTGATGGTGCCGGCGATCGGCGGCGTCGTGGCGCTGTCGGCGACCCTGGCGGCGGCCTGCTTCATCCGCGTCTTCGGCATCGTCTTCCTCGGCCGGCCGCGCTCGCCCGAGGCGGCGCAGGCGCACGAGGTCGATCGCTGGTCGGTGGGCGCGATGATCGGGCTGGCGGGATTGTGCCTCGTCGCCGGCATCGTGCCGGGCGTGCTGATCGATACGATGGCGCCGGCGGTCACCAGCCTGGTGGGCAGCGCCATGCCGTCGCAGACCTCGATCGCCTGGCTGTCGGTGATCCCGGTGGCGGAGGGCCGCAGCTCGTACAACGGCATGCTGGTGTTCCTGTTCATCGCCGCCTCGGCCTCGATCGCCGCCTTCGCCATCCACCGGCTGGCCTCCGACGCGCTGCGCCGCAGCCCGGCGTGGGATTGCGGCTTTCCCGATCCCAGCCCGGCGACTGAGTACACCGGCGGCAGCTTCTCGCAGCCGATCCGCCGGGTCTTCGGCACCTCGCTGCTGGCGGCGCGCGAGCGGGTCGACATGCCGCCGCCCGGCGACATGCAGCCGGCGCGCATGACCGTCACCCTGCGCGACCTGGTGTGGGATTCGCTCTATGCGCCGGTCGTCGTCGCCGTCTCCTTCGCCGCCGAGCGGCTCAACTACCTGCAGTTCCTCACCATCCGACGCTACCTGAGCCTGGTGTTCCTCGCTCTGGTCAGCCTGTTGCTGGCGCTCGCGATATGGACCTGACGATCGCCGACCTCGCCGTGCAGGGCGCGCAGATGCTGCTGGTGCTGGCTCTGGCGCCGCTGCTGACCGGCTTCACACGCGTCGTGCGGGCGCGGCTGCTGCGCCGGCGCGGGCCGCCGCTGCTGCAGCCCTATCGCGATCTCATCCGCCTGCTGCGCAAGGAGGTGGTGCTGGCCGAGCAGGCGTCGTGGCTGTTCCGCAGCACCCCGTACCTGGTGTTCGCCGCGACCTGGGTGGCCGCTGCGCTGGTGCCGACCTTCGGCCGCGGCCTGCTGTTCAGCTGGTCGGCCGACCTGATCGCCATCATCGCCGTGCTCGGCAGCGCCCGCTTCTTCCTGGCGCTGGCCGGCATGGATGTCGGCACCAGCTTCGGCGGCATCGGCTCGAGCCGCGAGGCGATGATCGCCACCCTGGCCGAGCCGGCGATTATCATGATCGTCTTCACCCTGGCACTGGTCGCCGGCTCGACCCAGCTCTCGACCGTCGCCAGCCATCTGTCGTCGACCGGCGTGGGCCTGCGCGTCTCGCTCGCTCTGGCGCTGATCGGCCTGGTCACCGTGGCGATCGCCGAGAACGCGCGCATCCCGGTCGACAACCCGGCGACCCATCTCGAGCTCACCATGGTGCACGAGGCGATGGTGCTGGAGTACTCGGGCCGGCATCTCGCGGTCATCGAGCTGGCGGCCTCGCTCAAGCTGCTGCTGTATATGTCGCTGATCGCCTCGGTATTCATGCCGTGGGGCGTGGCGGCCGAGGACGGCCGGCTCGCCGACTACTTCATCGGCACCGGCGCCTATGTCGCCAAGCTCGCGGTCGGCGGCTTCCTGCTCGCCGTGTTCGAGACCTCGATCGCCAAGATGCGCGTGTTTCGCGTGCCGCTGTTCCTCGGCGTCGGGCTGATGCTGGGCCTGCTCGGCACCCTGCTGCTGTTCGTGTCGCGGAGCCTGTGAGATGCAGGGACTGGTCTTCGACATCGCCCATCTGCTGGCCGGCGGCCTGGTGCTGGTGAGCTTCGCCCAGCTCTACCAGGACCGCCTGACGGCACTGATCAACGTGTTCGCCGCGCACGCCGTCATCCTCGCCCTCTCGGTCGCCTGGCAGGCCTTCGTCCAGGACGCGCCGGGGCTCTACATCACCGCGCTGATCGCCCTGCTGTTCAAGGGCATCATCATTCCCGTGGCGCTGCATCGCATCGTCGCGCGACTTGGCATCCACCGCGAGGTCGAGGTCGTGGTCGGCATCGGCCCGACCATGCTGGCCGGCATCGGGCTGGTCGCGCTCTCCATGGTCATCATGCTGCGCGTCACCGCCGGCGCCGATCCGCTGGCGCGCGAGGATCTCGCCTTCGCGCTGTCGGTGCTGCTGCTGGGCCTGCTGCTGATGGTGACGCGGCGCAACGCGGTGAGCCAGGTGATCGGCTTCATGTCGCTGGAGAACGGCCTGATCCTCGCCGCGACCGGCGCCAAGGGCATGCCGCTGGTGGTCGAGATCAGCGTCGCCTTCTCGATCCTGATCGCCTTCATCGTCATCGGCGTCTTCCTGTTCCGCATCCGCGAGCGCTTCGACACCGTCGACGTGCACGCGCTCGATCGCTTCCGCGGTGAACGGCGATGAGCGACCTGCCTTTCAGCGGCATCGCCGTCGTCCTGCTGACGCCCGCCGCCGCCACCCTCATCCTGGCGCTGCTGCCGGGCTACCGGCTGTCGGCACGCCTCAACATGCTGGCAAGCCTCGTCAGCCTGCTGGGCGCGCTGTCGCTGTTCATCGAGAAGCCGCCGACCGGCAGCTACTTCCTGGTCGACGAGCTCAACATCGTCTTCATCGTGCTCAGCACCTTCGTCGGCTTCACCACCAGCATCTTCAGCGCCAGCTATATCGGCCACGAGCTGGAGACCGGCCGCCTGACGCCGACGCATCTGCGTTTCTACCACGCGATGTACCAGGCGATGATGTTCGGCATGAACCTGGCGCTGGTCGCCAACAACATCGGCCTGATGTGGGTGGCGATCGAGCTGGCCACGCTCACGACCGTGCTGATGGTCGGCATCTATCGCACGCCCGAGGCGATCGAGGCGGCGTGGAAGTATTTCATCCTCGGCAGCGTCGGCATCGCGCTGGCGCTGTTCGGCACCATCCTCGTCTACATGGCGGCGCGGCCGGTGGTCGGCGAGGGGCTCGACGGCATGGTCTGGACCTTGCTGCTCGAGCGCGCCGTGCGTTTCGACCCGGCGCTGCTCGACGTCGCCTTCATCTTCCTGCTGCTCGGCTACGGCACCAAGGTCGGCCTCGTGCCGCTGCACGCCTGGCTGCCGGACGCCCATGCCGAGGGCCCGACGCCGATCTCGGCGGTGCTGTCGGGCCTGCTGCTCAACGTGGCGCTCTATGCGGTGCTGCGCTTCAAGCTGCTGCTCGCCGCCAATCCCGCGGCGATCGCGCCCGGGCCGCTGATGGCGACCATGGGGCTGACGTCGCTGATCTTCGCCGGCTTCATGCTGTACCGCCGGCGCGACATCAAGCGCATGTTCGCCTACAGCTCGATCGAGCACATGGGCATCATCACCTTCGCCTTCGGCATGGGCGGCCCGCTGGCCAACTTCGCTGGCCTGCTGCACATGACGATGCACAGCCTGACCAAGTCGGCGATCTTCTTCGCCGTCGGCCATATCGCGCAGGTCAAGGGCACGCAGAAGATCAGCGAGATCCGTGGCCTGACCGAGAGCCATCCCGTGCTCGGCTGGAGCCTCGTGGTCGGCGTCATCGCCATCGCCGGCATGCCGCCGATGGGCGTCTTCACCAGCGAGTTCCTGGTCGTCAGCTCGACCTTCGCCCGCGAGCCGCTGCTCGCCATCCCGCTGGTGTTCGGCCTGCTGGTCGCCTTCGGCGCGCTGGCGCTGCGCATACATGGGCTCGCCTTCGGCGCGCCCTATGGCAGCACGGCGCCGGTCGAGGCGTCCTACCTGCCGATGTTCGGACACCTGGCCCTCGTGCTGACCGCCGGCATCTACCTGCCGAAGCCGATGGTCGCCTGGTTCCAGCATGTCGCGCGGCTGCTCGGCTAGGCGCGCGCCATGGTGACGTCCTCTCGATCGGTGGACCGCGACGGCTGGATCGCCGCCGGCGCCCGACTCGCCGCCG
>CAYNOF010001101.1:0-1612 GCA_964398335.1 uncultured Rhizobiaceae bacterium | reverse complement strand
CGGGAAGGCGGCCATGGCTATTGCGCCCACTTCGCCGGGCGCTTCTCGGCGAAGGCGCGCAGGCCCTCGGCGGCTTCGGGGCTGCGCCGCGCCTGGGCGAAGCAGTCCGCGGCGAAATCCAGCGTCTTCGACAGCGGCTCGGTGCCGACGCGCATGACGATCTGCTTGGTAAGCGCATTGGCCAGCGGCGCGCAGCGGTCGATCTGCTTCAGCACCTCCTCGAGCTTGGCGTCGAGCGCGGCGCTGTCCTTCACGAGATAGTGGCCGATGCCCAGGCGCACGGCCTCCGCGCCCTTGAAGCGCGCGGCGGTGAGCGTGAGATGGCGCGTCTGCGAGATGCCGATGCGCGCGGCCACGAAGGGCGCGATCTGGGCCGGCACGATGCCGATGGCGGTCTCGCTCATGGCGAAGCCGGCATCCTCGGTGACGATGGCGATGTCCGACGTGCAAACGATGCCGAAGCCGCCGGCGATGGCGTAGCCCTCGACCGCCGCGACCACGGCCTGCGGCAGGTTGCCGAGCGCTTCGAGGAAGGTGCCGTACTGGCGGTTGCCCGTGGCGATCGGGTCCTTCTCGCCAGCCTTCGGCGCCTCGCCGATGCTCGATTCCATGTTCTTCAGGTCGGCCCCGGCGCAGAACGTGCCGCCGGCACCGCGCAGGATCACCGCCTTGATGTCGTCGCGACCCTTGAGGATGTCGACGACCTCGCGCAGCTCGGCCAGCAGGGTCGGGTTGAGCGCGTTCTTCACCTCCGGCCGGTTGAGCGTGACGTGGAGGCGCATGCGCTCGCGGCGCAGGATCAGCGTCTCGTAGGATGCGCGAAAGTCGGCCATGGCGTCGGGCTCCGGATCAGCGATTGGCGAGGCGGGGCAGGGTGCCCATGAGCTTGGCGATGATCTGCAGCATGACCTCGTCGGCGCCGCCGCCGATCGAGGCCAGGCGCGTGTCGCGGAAGGCGCGTGCGGTCGGGCTCTCCCAGAGATAGCCGGCGCCGCCCCAGTATTGCAGGCAGCCATCGGCCACCAGGCGCACCATGCGGCCAGCCTTCAGCTTGGCCATCGAGGCCAGCATCACCACGTCCTTACCGTCGATGTACTCCTCGCAGGCGCGGTAGCACAGCGAGCGCACCAGCTCGACCTCGGTCTGCAGCTCGGCGAGCTTGAAGTGGATCACCTGGTTGTCGAGCAGCGGCTTGCCGAAGACCTTGCGGTTGCGCGTGTACTCGATGGTCTGCTGGATCAGGCGCTCCATGCCGACCACGGCGCTGATCGCGCCCCACATGCGTTCTTCCTGGAACTGCTGCATCTGGTAGGTGAAGCCCATGCCCTCGCTGCCGATCAGGTAGCGCGCCGGCACCTTGACGTTGTCGAAGAAGATCTGCGCCGTGTCTGACGCGCGCATGCCGAGCTTGTCGAGCGTGCGCATCACCTGCACGCCCTTCGTCTTCATCGGCAGGCAGATGAGCGACTTGTTGCGATGGACCGGGCCCTCGCCCGTGTTGGCGAGCAGGCACATCCAGTCAGCCTGCGCGCCGTTGGTCGTCCACATCTTGCCGCCGTTGATGACGTAGTCGCCGCCGTCCTTCCTTGCGGTCGTCTTGATCGAGGCGACG
>CAYNOF010001100.1:0-2681 GCA_964398335.1 uncultured Rhizobiaceae bacterium | reverse complement strand
AGCGCGCTGAACAATCGCGGCGTCGCGCGCGCCGGCAAGGGCGAGTTCGAGCGGGCGATCGAGGATTACGACGCGGCGCTGAAGCTCAATCCGGAGCACGCCAACGCGCTCTACAACCGTGCCTCGGCGTGGCAGCGTCTGGGCAAGCTCGATCGCGCGATCGAGGATTACGACAGCGCGATCCAGATCAACGCCTGGGACGCCGACTTCTTCAACGCCCGCGGCGGCGCCTGGGACGCCAAGGGCGACCACGACCGCGCCATCCGCAATTTCGACGAGGCGATCCGGCTCAATCCTCGCCTGGTGTCGGCCTACAACAACCGCGCCGTGGCGTGGCGCAGCAAGGGCGAGCACGACCGCTCGATCGAGGATCTCGACGAGGCGCTGCGCATCATGCCGAGCTACATGACCGCGCTGCGCAACCGCGCCGCCGCCTGGGGCATCAAGGGCGACTACGACAAGGCGATCGCCGATTTCGACCGCATCATCGAGCTCTATCCCACCGATGCGCGCGCCTTCAACGATCGCGGCATCGCCTATGAGAGCAAGCGCGACTACGAGCGTGCCCTGAAGGACTACGACGAGGCGGTCCGCCTGGCGCCCACTTTCGCCGCAGCCATCCACAACAGGGGCGACGTCTATATCGCCCGCGGCCAGTACGACCGCGCGCTGCAGGACTATGACGAGGCGGTGCGGCTCGATCCGTCATCGGCCGCCTTCCTGTCGAGCCGCTGCCGCGCCGGTGCGATTCTCGGTCGCCAGCTGCAGGCACTGGCCGATTGCGACACCTCGCTGCGCCTGCGGCCCGGCGATGCCGGCACTATCGGCGCGCGCGGTCTCGTGCATCTGAAGGAGGGCCGCCTCGACGCGGCGCTGGCCGACTACAACGCGGCACTGGCGGCCGAGCCGAAGCAGGCGACGATGCTCTATGGCCGCGGCATCGCGCGGCGGCTGAAGGGCGACGAGAAGGGCGCCGCCGCCGACATCGCGGCGGCGACGGCGATCGCGCCCGATATCGCCGAAGAGATGGCCCGCTACGGCGTGCGCTGAGCCGCGACCGCCACTGGCACGCAGTCGCAGCAGCGGCTATGAACGGGCCATGCGCCTGACCGGCTCCGCGCTGGACATCCAGGATCTCAGCCACAGCTACGACGACCGCCGCGCGGTGGACGGCGTGTCGCTGCGCGTCGAGCCGGGCGAGGTGGTCTGCCTGCTGGGGCCCTCGGGCTGCGGCAAGACCTCGGTGCTGCGCCTGGTCGCCGGGTTGGAGACGCTGCAGGCCGGCCGCATCCTGGTGGGCGATCAGGTGGTGGCCGAGCCCGGCCGCGAGGCACCGCCGGAAGCGCGCGGCGTCGGGCTGGTGTTCCAGGACCTGGCTTTGTTCCCGCATCTCGATATCGGCGCCAATGTCGGTTTCGGCCTGCGCCGCCTGCCGGCGGCCGAACGGGCCGAGCGCGTCGAGGGGCTGCTGCGCCGCCTGCACCTGGACGGCTACGCCCGGGCCTGGCCGCACCAGCTCTCCGGCGGCCAGCAGCAGCGCGCGGCATTGGCGCGGGCGATTGCCCCGGCGCCGGGTATCGTGCTCATGGACGAGCCGTTCTCCGGCCTCGATGCGCGCCTGCGCAGCGTGGTGCGCGACGAAGCGCTGCACCTGCTGAAGGCCGATCGCATGACGGCGCTGGTCGTCACCCACGACCCGGAGGAGGCCATGTTCATGGCCGACCGCATCGCCGTGATGCGGGCCGGGCGCATCGTGCAGGTCGGCCGGCCGCGCGACGTCTATACGAGGCCGGCCAACGAGTTCGTCGCGGAGTTCCTGGGCGAGGTCAACCGCATCGACGGCGTGGCGCGCGGCGGGCGGGTCGAGACGCCGTTCGGGCCGCTGTCGGCCAACGACTTCGCCGAGGGGCAGGGGGTGCATGTGCTGATCCGGCCCGAGGCATTGCGGCTGGCCGGCGTGGGCGCGGGACCGGCGGCCGGGCAGATCCAGGGCACGGTCCGGGCCCGGGTGCTGGCGGCGCGGCTGCTGGGCCGCACCAGCTGGGTGCATCTGTGCCTCAACACCGAGGCCACGCATCGCCATGATTCCGCCGCGCCGGAGAGCGAAGAGCACAGCCATTGGCACGCGCGCGTGCCGGGCCAGTTCCTGCCCGAGGAGGGCACCGAGCTGGCGGTGTCGCTGGATGCGGGTCAGGCCTTCGTCTTTGCCGTCGGCGACACTACATAGGGAGCGGTCAACCGGCCGCAGGGTCGATCCGACCCGGCTGGTTGCGGCGTAAAGCCCTATAATGCAATAACCCGGTCAAGCATGGCGGGCTCCAGTGCCCGCACCCGCCCGGAGGAGGCGTGAAATGGGAAGCTTCAGTGTGTGGCATTGGCTGATCGTTCTGGCGATCATCCTTCTGTTGTTTGGCGGACGCGGCAAGATCTCGCAGTTGATGGGCGATTTCGGCAAAGGCCTGAACGCCTTCAAGAAGGGCGTTGCCGCCGATCCGGCGGTCGACCCGAACAAGCCGGCGGCCTCGACCGCGGCACCGGGCGACGACGCCAAGACCATCGGCCAGAGCTCGACGGCGGCACCTTCGCCGGCATCAGGCCAGCAGGCCAAGACCTGACGGCCGGCTGATCGCGCCGGGATCGCAGCACCATGTTCGGCATCGACAGTCCCGAACTGCTGGTGA
>CAYNOF010001099.1:0-6630 GCA_964398335.1 uncultured Rhizobiaceae bacterium | reverse complement strand
GCGAGGACATCACGCAGCTGCCGACCTTCGAGATCATGCGCCGCGGCATCGCCCAGTCGCCCGAGGGGCGCCGCATCTTCCCGCGCATGACCGTCTACGAGAACCTGCAGCTCGGCGCGACCGCGACCGACCCGACGCATTTCGAGGCCGATCTCGAGCGCGCCTTCACGCTGTTCCCGGTGCTCAAGGAGCGCCGCGCGCAGCGCGGCGGCACGCTGTCGGGCGGCGAGCAGCAGATGCTGGCGATCGGCCGCGCTCTCATGAGCCGTCCCCGTCTGCTGCTGCTCGACGAGCCCTCGCTCGGCCTCGCACCGCTGATCGTCAAGCAGATCTTCGACACCATCGGCTCGATCGCCCGCGAGGAAGGCGTCACGGTCTTCCTGGTCGAGCAGAACGCGCATCGCGCGCTCAACCTTGCCGACCGCGGCTATGTCATGGTCAACGGCCGCATCACGATGAGCGGTGGCGGCCGCGAGCTGCTGGCCAACGACGAGGTACGCGCGGCGTACCTCGGCGGGCATTGAGGGGCTGAGGATGAGCGAGTTCCTGCCCTGGCTCGGCAACACGCCCTGGAGCTGGCTGCTGACCCTGGTGGCGCTGGCGCTGCCGGCGGCGCTGGCGACCGGGCGCAGCGTCGCCATCACGTGGCGGCCGGGCTGGCAGGTCGTGCTCTACACGGCGCTGCTGGCGGCGGCGCATCGTTTCATCGACTACGCGCTGTCCAATGGCGATTTGTGGGTGCCGGTCGGCTTTCTGCTCGCCTGGGTGGTGCTGGCCGCCGCCGGGCTCGTGATGCACCGCGCGACGCGTGCGGCGATGATGGTGGCGCAGTATCCCTGGCTGCACGAGCGGGCCGGCCTGTTCGGCTGGCGCGACAAGGCCGGGGGCTGAGCGCTGTCGGTGCTTGGCGGTTCACGCAAGGCGAACTAAGGTTTGTGCAGTCGCCCGTCAGGGCGTGGGAGCGGAGAGGGAGACAAACGGATGAAGCGCTGGTTCATCACATTGGGGACGGCGACAGCGATCGCCGTCGCGCTCGGCGGCAGCGCCTGGGCGCAGATCAAGATCGGCTCGGCGGGTCCGATGACCGGCCAGTACGCGTCCTTCGGCGAGCAGCTGAAGCGCGGCGCCCAGATGGCGGTCGCCGACATCAACGCCGCCGGCGGCGTCAACGGCTCGAAGCTCGAGCTGCTGATCGGCGACGATGCCTGCGATCCCAAGCAGGCCACGGCCGTCGCCAACAAGATGGTGTCGGACAAGGTCGTCTTCGTGGCCGGCCATTTCTGCTCCGGCTCCTCGATCCCGGCCTCGAAGATCTACAAGGAAGGCCGCGTCCTGCAGATCACGCCGGCCTCGACCAACCCGAAGCTCACCGACGACGCGGTGACCGAGGGCAACAAGACGGTGTTCCGCACCTGCGGTCGTGACGACATCCAGGGCGTGACCGTCGGCGCCTATCTCCTGAAGTTCCACAAGGACAAGAAGGTCGCCATCCTGCACGACAAGTCGCCCTACGGTAAGGGCGTTGCCGACGAGACCAAGAAGGCGATCAACAAGGGCGGCCTGCGCGAGGCGATGTACGAGGCCTACACCGACACCGACAAGGACTTCACCGCGCTCATCAACAAGATGAAGCAGGCGAAGATCGACATCATCGTGCTCGGCGGCTACCACACCGCCGCGGCGCTGATCATCAAGCAGTCGCGCGAGCAGGGCCTGGCGGCGCAGATGGTCGGCTTCGACTCGCTGGAGACGGCCGAGTTCGGCCAGCTCGGCGGCGCCGCCACCAACGGCGTGCTGATGTCCTTCCCGCCCAAGGCGGAGGACTTCCCGGCCAATGCCGCGCTGGTCAAGAAGTTCCGCGACGCCAAGTACAACCCGGAGGGCTACACGCTCTTCAGCTACGCCGCGATCAAGGTCTGGGCCGACGCCGCCAACAAGGCGAAGTCGACCGACGCCGCCGCGGTGGCCGCCGCGCTGCGCAGCGCCAAGTGGGACTCCGCAGTCGGCCCGCTGGAGTTCGACGCCAAGGGCGACATCAAGAACCCGGTCTACGACATCTATGTCTGGAAGGACGGCAAGTCGTATCCGACGACCAAGTAGGCCACCAGGGCTAGTCTGTGGAACGGCCCGGCGGGCAATCGCCGGGCCGTTCTGTTTTGTCCGTGTTTTCAATACATTAGCCCGCCTGCAACAAGCGCTTGTGCGAGGTTGGCGGGGCCGCGCGAGATATGGTATCGGTGCCCTTCCGGGTACAGTAATGGGTCGTTCGCGCCGATGGCCGCGCAAACCATAGTAATGGCGTCGGATCACGCCGGCTTCGACTTGAAGGAACTGCTGAAGGGCGACCTGAAGGCGGCGGGCCACGATGTGCTCGACCTCGGCACCCATTCCACCCAGTCGGTCGACTATCCTGACTACGGCCGGATGCTGGCCGAGGCCATCCGCGACGGCAAGGCGGCGCGCGGCGTGCTGGTCTGCGGCACCGGCATCGGCATCTCCATCGCCGCCAACCGCGAGCCGGCGGTGCGCGCCGCCGTGGTGCACGACGTCACCAGCGCCCGGCTCACCCGCCAGCACAATGACGCCAACGTCATGGCGCTGGGGGCCCGGCTGATCGGGACGGAAGTCGCCCGCGACTGCCTGCGCACCTTTCTCGAAACCCCCTTCGATGGCGGCCGGCATGCCGGCCGCGTCGCCAAGCTCGGAAGGAGCACGCCATGAGCGCCCACGCCTCGGCGGTCCTCGATGACCGTTTCTTCACCGCCGACCTCGCCGCCACGGATCCGGAGGTCAAGCACGCGCTCGACGGCGAGCTCAACCGCCAGCGCGACTGGATCGAGCTGATCGCCTCGGAGAATATCGTCTCCAAGGCGGTGCTCGAGGCGCAGGGCTCGGTGCTGACCAACAAGTACGCCGAGGGCTACCCGGGCCGGCGCTACTATGGCGGCTGCGAGGAGGTCGACAAGGTCGAGGCGCTGGCGATCGCGCGCGCCTGCCGGCTGTTCGACTGCGCTTTCGCCAACGTGCAGCCGCATTCCGGCGCGCAGGCCAACCAGGCGGTGTTCTTCGCCCTGATGAAGCCGGGCGACACCTTCCTCGGCATGTCGCTCAACGAGGGCGGCCATCTCACGCACGGCTCGCCGGTCAACCAGTCGGGCAAGTGGTTCAACGTCGTCTCCTACGGCGTGAAGCCCGACACCCAGCTGATCGACTACGAGCGGATGGAGGCGCTGGCGCGCCAGCACAAGCCGAAGGTGATCCTCGCCGGCGCCTCGGCCTATTCGCGCCAGATCGACTGGGCGCGCTTCCGCAAGGTGGCGGACGAGATCGGCGCCTTCTTCATGGTCGACATGGCGCACTATGCCGGCCTGGTCGCCGCCGGTGCCTATCCCAGCCCGCTGCCGCACGCGCATGTCGTCACCACCACGACGCACAAGACGCTGCGCGGCCCGCGCGGCGGCATGATCCTCAGCACCGACGCGGAGCTCGGCAAGAAGATCAACTCCGCCGTCTTCCCCGGCCTGCAGGGCGGCCCGCTGATGCACGTCATCGCCGCCAAGGCGGTGTCGTTCGGCGAGGCGCTCAGGCCCGAGTTCAAGGTCTACGGCCACCGCACGGTCGAGAATGCACGGGCGCTGGCCGCATCGCTGATCGAGCGCGGCCTGTCGATCGTATCCGGTGGCACCGACAGTCACGTGATGCTGGTCGACCTGCGTGCCAAGCGCACCACCGGCACGGTGGCCGAGAAGGCGCTCGACCGCGCCGGCATCACCACCAACAAGAACGGCATCCCCAACGATCCGGAGAAGCCGACCGTGACCTCGGGCATCCGGCTGGGCTCGCCGGCCGGCACGACGCGCGGCTTCGGCCCGGCCGAGTTCCGCCAGATCGGCAACCTCATCGCCGACGTGCTCGATGGCTTGTCGGCCAACAGCGTCGAGGGCAATCGCCTCGTCGAACAGGAAGTGCGTGGCAAGGCGCTCGAGCTCTGCCGCCGCTTCCCGATCTACGGGGGCGCCTGAGCGGCCATCACAAGACCGCCAGGCGATAGGGCTTAACGGGGGATTCGAATGCGTTGTCCGTTCTGCGGCAATGACGACACCCAGGTGAAGGACTCGCGTCCCACCGAGGACAATTCCGCGATCCGCCGCCGGCGTTATTGCCCGGCCTGCGGCTCGCGCTTCACGACCTTCGAGCGCGTGCAACTGCGCGAGCTCACCGTGGTCAAGAAGAACGGCCAGCGGGTGGCTTTCGACCGCGACAAGCTCGCGCGCTCGATCGTCACCGCCTGCCGCAAACGCCCCGTCGATCCCGAGCGCATCGAGCGCGTGGTCAACGGCATCGTGCGCCGGCTGGAAAGCTCGGGCGAGAGCGAGATCGCCTCGACGCAGATCGGCGAGCTGGTGATGGACGCGCTGCGCGCGCTCGACCCGGTGGCCTATGTCCGCTTCGCCTCGGTCTACAAGAATTTCCGCGAGGCCAAGGATTTCGAGAACTTCGTCAGCGACCTCAGCGAGATCGACAACGATTGAACGACGCGTCTCTACGCCATCTCGGCGGCGATCAGCGGAGCGGCGGCCTTGGCCATGCCCGCATTGTCATGCGCCACGCCGGGCACGATCACCTGCCGCCACGCCAGCTTTGCGCCCAGCGCGTGCGCACGCGAAGCGGCGCTCCTGAGGAAATACTGGCCGCGCGCGAAACGATGCGGCCCTTGCTCGTCGAGCTCGAAGCGTCCGCGCGGCAGGTTGGGGTGGTTGGGATCGTTGTCGGCGGCGCCCAGCATGATGACCGCGCGCTGCTCGAACGCACGACGCTCGCCGGCTTCATCGACCGGCGCACCCTTCAGGCCGCCGATGAAGGCAATCGACGGATCGAGCCGGATATAGGCGCCGGCATTGGCGGCGATCACCAGATCGGCACGCTGCAGGGCGCCGAAGAGCAGGGCGCGGTGCGTGAACTGCGCACCGGCGGAGTGGCCGAAGATCACGTAGCCGCTGCGCTCGATCCCACCCATGGCGCGCACCGCGTCGAAAACGCGGTCGATGACGCCGAAGGACCATTGCCTGCGATCGCGCAGCGCGCCCTGGGCATCGACCATGTTGCCGAAATTGTAGGTCTCGGTTCCCGGGAACTGGGCGTGGCTGAACTCCGGCGTCAGGATCAGCAGGCCGTGCTGTTCGCTGAGTGCCACCCAGTTGTCGCGGTAGGCATCGGCGTCGCGATTGAGGCCGTGCAGCACGACGACGACCGGGCGACTGGCGGTCCAGCTCGCTGGCCGGTGGAACCACACCGGCATCGACGCGCCATCGGGCGCGACCCCAGCCAGTTCCAGTCGGCCCGAACCCGCCGGCAATCCTGTCATCGCTGTCTCTCCCTCCGCCACCGGCGCACTATACCAGTGTCATGAGCGACCATTACGCTTTGATGGGCAGCGCGCTCGCGCTCGCACGGCGCGGGATGGGCGAGACCTGGCCAAATCCGACGGTCGGCTGTGTCTTCGTCGATGACGGCCGGGTGATCGCGCGCGGGCGTACTGCGCACGGCGGCCGGCCGCACGCCGAAGCCGCGGCCATCAGCTCGGCACGCGACGCGGGCCGCGATCTTGCAGGCACGACAGCCTATGTCACGCTCGAGCCCTGCTCGCATCACGGCCGCACGCCGCCTTGCGCGGATGCCTTGGTCGACGCAAAGGTGGCGCGGGTCATCGTCGCGACCGGCGACCCTGATCCGCGTGTGGCCGGACGCGGGCTGGCGCGGCTGCGCGATGCCGGGATCGAGGTTGTCCAGGGTGTGCGCAAGGCGGAGGCCGACGAGATCAACGCCGGGTTCTTCCTGCGCGTTGCCGAAGGCCGGCCGCTGGTGACCTTGAAGTTGGCGACGTCGCTCGACGGTCGCATCGCGACGGCGAGCGGCGAGAGCAAGTGGATCACCGGCGACGACGCGCGGGCGCGCGGCCAGCTGCTGCGCGCGACGCACGACGCGATCATGGTCGGGATCGGCACGGCGGTGGCGGACGACCCGGAGCTGACCTGTCGGCTGCCCGGGCTGGGCAATCGCTCGCCGGTGCGCGTCGTGATCGGCAGCAAGGCAAGCCTGTCCCGCGACAGCAAGCTGGCCGCGAGCGCGCGGCGGACGCCGGTGTGGTTGATGTGCACCGAGACGACGGACGCCGACGCGCTGGTCGAGGCCGGCGTGGAGATCGTCAAGGTCCCGGCAACGCCCGCCGGCAAGGTCGACATGGCGGCGGCGCTGGCGGTGCTGGGCGGACGCGGCCTGACCCGGGTGCTGGTCGAGGGCGGCGGCCGGCTGGCGGCGTCGCTGCTGGCGGCCGACCTGGTCGACCGGCTGGCGATCTTCCGGGCGGGGGTGATGATCGGCGGCGACGGGCTGGCGGCGGTGGCCGGCTACGGGCTGGAAAAGCTCGATCTCGCACGGCGGTACACGAGGCAATCGCTACAGGAAATCGGCGCCGACGCGCTGGAAACCTGGGCCCGGCGTCATTAGGTTCCCGCCATGTTCACGGGCATCATCACCGATGTAGGCGAGGTCACCGCGGTCGTGCCGGGCGGCCAGTCCGGCGATCTGCGCTTCACCATCGCCACGCGTTTCGACATGGATACCGTCGAT
>CAYNOF010001098.1:0-3628 GCA_964398335.1 uncultured Rhizobiaceae bacterium | reverse complement strand
AATGCCGCGTCCGCGCCGCCGCTGATCGAGTAGGTCACCGACGCGCCGGTATCGACATCCGTCGCCGCGACCGAGGTGATGGCCGTCAGGTTCTCGGCGACCGAGAACGCGCTGCCCGACGTGATCACCGGCGCGTCGTTGACGCCGGTTACCGTGATCGACAACGTCGCCGTGTCGAACCCGCCCTGGCCATCGCTCACCTGATAGGAGAACGTGTCGAGCGCCGTCGCGTTCTGCGCCAGGGCGTTCGCAGCCGGCTGATCCGCCACGTAGGTGTAGGAGCCGTCGGCATGCAGCGTCAGCGTGCCCAGCGTGCCGGTCACCGCCGCGCCGACGTTGCTGTCCGAACCGTTCACCTGGCTCACGGTCTTGGTCTGACCGATATCGACGTCCGTGTCGTTGGCGAGCACGCCCGTCACGGTCGTGGCGCTCAGCGTGCCGCCTTCGGACACTGCGTTGGTGTCATCGACCGCGACTGGATCGGTGTTCGCGCGGACATCGACGGAAACCTCGACCGGCGCGCTGGTCGCGCTGCCGTCGGAGACCGTGTAGGTGAAGGTCGCGGTGCCGGCAAAGCCGTCGGCCGGCGTGAAGACGACGTCGCCGTTGCCGTTGAGCGAGACGGTGCCCCCGGTGCCCGAGGTGACCGAAGCGATGGTGAGCGTCGAGCCGGCATCGACGTCGCTGTCGTTGCCGAGCAGGGTCGCCGCCGTATAGGTGACCTGGACGTCTCGCCTCGCGGACAGCTCATCCGCCACCCCCACCGGCACATCGTTGGTGCCGGTGATGCCGATGCTCAGCGTCGACGAAGAGGTCGCGCCCGATCCATCCTGTACCGTGTAGTTGAACACGTCGGCCACGGACTGGCCCTGCGTCAACGCCTGGGTGTCGGCGTCGGCGTTGTTGAGCGCGTAGCTCCAGGCGCCATCGGCGCCCAGGGTCAGCGTGCCGTAGGTGCCGATGAAGGTGCCGGTCGTGGTCACCGTCTTGGTGTCGGTCCCATCGACATCGGTGTCGTTGGTCAGCACGTTGCCCGCGGCGGACGAGTCGCCGGCGAACGGCGTGTTGCCCGGGTCGACACCGCTCTCGCTGACCGCGTCGCTGCCGTTGGTGTCCGCCACCGCCACCGGCGCGTCGTTGGTGCCGGTGATCGTGATGGTCAGCGTCGACGACGAGGTCTCGCCGGCCGCATCGCGCATCGTGTAGTTGAACACTTCGGAGACCGACTGACCCTGCGTCAGCGCCTGGGTGTCGGCGTCGGCATTGTCGAGCGCGTAGCTCCAGGTGCCGTTGGCGTTCAGCGTCAGGGCACCATAGGTGCCGGTGAACGTGCCGGTGGTGGTCACCGTCCTGGTGTCGCCGGCATCGACGTCGGAGTCATTGGTCAGCACGTTGCCGCTGGCCGAGGCGTCGCCCGCGAACGCCGTGTCGCCCGGGTTGACGCCGCTCTCGCTGACCGCGTCGCTGCCGTTGGTGTCCGCCGACGCCGCCGGCGCATCGTTGGCGCCGGAAACGGTGATGGTGAGCTGCGCGGTGTCGGTTGCGCCGTGCAGGTCGGTGAGCGTGTAGGAGAATACGTCCTGACCCGTCGAGCCTGCCGCCAGCGCCTGGGTGTCGGCATCGGCGTTGTCGAGGGCATAACTCCACGTGCCGTCGGTGTTCAGGGTCAGGCTGCCGTACTTGCCGGTCAGCGCCGCACCCAGCGTCCCGCTGCCGCCCGCGCTCACGCTCGACACGCCGGTGAGGGTGAAGCTGTCGCCCAGCGGCGTATCGGCGTCGCTGTCGTTGCCGAGCACGGCGCCCGCTGCCGACGGATCGCCGGCGATGTCGCCGACGCCGCCCTCGCGCACCGTGTCGCTGCCGTTGGTGTCGTCGTTGGCCGCCGGCGCGTCGTTGGCGATGTCGGCCGCCGCGAAGGTGCCGTTGGCGAACTGGAAGAACTCGACGCCGGTGACCCGGTCCGTGCCGTCCGGCCCGACCAGGGTCAGTGTCCCGGCCGACTCGGTGATCGTATAGTCGCGCCACGCGCCGGAGAACACGGCCAGATCGATGCCCGGCCCGCCGAAGATGACGTCGTTGCCCGCACCGCCGAAAAAGGTGTCGTCGCCGTCGCCGCCATCGAGCGTGTCGTCGCCGCTGGCGCCATTGAGCAGATCATTGCCCAGGCCGCCGAACAGCGCGTCGCCCGAGCCCGCCGCGTTCAGCGTGTCGTCGCCGGCCCCGCCGAACAGCGTGTCGACGCTGCTGGCCGAGCCGGTGATCACGTCGTTGAAGTCGGAGCCGATGACGATCTCGATGCCCGACAGCTGGTCGCTTCCATCGGCGCCGCTCGCCGTGCCGGCGCCGAGGTCGACGACGACCCCGCCCGACGCGCCGGCATAGGAGACGGTGTCGATGCCGTCGCCGCCATACAGCGTGTCATCGCCTGGCCCGCCCACGAGCACGTCATCGCTCGCGCCGCCGTAGAGCGTGTCCGCGTCGAGCCCGCCGTAGAGCGTGTCGGAACCGATGTCGCCGTCGAGGACATCGGAGCCGTCGGCGCCATAGATCGTGTCCGAGCCGGTGTTGCCCGACAGCGTGTCGCCGCCGCTGGTGCCGTCGATGGACTGGTCGTTGTTGCCGAAGAAGACGAAGCGCTGCTCGGTGATGTCCGCGAGGTCGACGCCGATGAGGCGCACCTGCATCGGCAGCGACGGGGTCTGCAGGGTCAGCACGACGTCGCCGCCGTCCTGCACCAGGCTGCCGCCATCGGTCTCGATATCGGCGATGGTGAGATAGCCGAACGCCGAGACGTCGATCCGGTCGCCGGCCGCGAAGTCGTAGATCGTGTCGCTGCCGCCGCCGTCGGGCTGGAAGACGAAGAGGTCGCCGCCCGCGCCGCCGGTCATCTGGTCGTCGCGGCTGCTGCTGATCAGCTTGTCGCTGAACGCCGAGCCGACCACGATCTCGATCGAATCGAGGACGTCGACCTCGCCGCCGCTGCCGGCGACGGTACCGGCGACGAGATCGATGACGACGCCGCTGCCGGCGTTGGCATAGGACGCCGTGTCGGTTCCGCTGCCGCCGAACAGCGTGTCGTTGCCGGTGCCGGCGAACAGCGTATCGGCGCCCAGGCCGCCCCACAGCGTGTTGGCGGCGCTGCCGCCGTAGATCGTGTCGTTCTGGGCCGTGCCGATGACGTTCTCGACGTCGGCAAGGGTGTCGGATACGCCGGCGTCGGTGGCGGCGCCGGCGGCCAGATCGACCGTGACCGCCGTGCCGAGTTGCGCATAGTTCGCGGTGTCGCTGCCCGCGCCGCCGAACAGCCGGTTGGCGCCGGCCCCGCCGACCAGCTCGTCGTTGCCGTCCCCGCCGTACAGCGTGTCGTCGCCGCCGTTGCCGACCAGCAGGTTGTCGAGGCTGTCGCCACTCAGCGTGTCGTTGCCCGAGCCGCCCGCCAGCCCCTCGACGTCATACAGGAGGTCGGTGCCGTCGCTGTGCAGCGTGGCGCTGCCCCCGTCGAGCGCCGCCTCGACCGCCGTGTTGACGTAGCTGAAGTCGGCGAGGTCGTTGCCGGTGCCGCCGTACAGCGTGTCGTCGCCGGCGCCGCCTTGCAGCGTGTCGTCGCCGCCGTTGCCGGACAGCACGT
>CAYNOF010001097.1:0-2004 GCA_964398335.1 uncultured Rhizobiaceae bacterium | reverse complement strand
TCAAGCTGGCCGATGCCTTCGGTGGCGTCGGCCTGCGCTGCACCAAGCCGGAGGAGGTCGACGGCGTGATCAAGGAGATGATCGCCATCGATCGGCCGGTGATCGTCGACGTCTGCGTCGACAAGGCCGAGAACTGCTTCCCGATGATCCCGTCGGGCGCGGCGCACAACGAGATGCTGCTGGGGCCGGAGGACAAGGCGGCGAAGCCGATCTCGGAAGAGGGCATGGTCCTGGTCTGACGACCGCGTTTCAGCCTTCGCGGGGCGCCGCGGTTCACGCGGCCGCCCCACCTTAGACGTGCCTTCAGGATCTTCGACCATGACTTCGCCAGCGATCAACGAGCGCCACACCATATCGGTGCTGGTGGACAACGAGCCGGGCATCCTCGCCCGCGTCGTCGGCCTGTTCTCCGGCCGCGGCTACAATATCGAGAGCCTCACCGTCGCCGAGACCGACCGCAAGCAGAACCTCTCGCGCATCACCATCGTCACCACGGGCACGCCGATGGTGATCGAGCAGATCAAGGCGCAGCTCGACCGCCTGGTGCCGGTGCACAAGGTGCACGATCTGACCGTCGAGGGCCCGCATGTCGAGCGCGAGCTGGCGCTGGTCAAGACCGCGAGCACCGGCGACAAGCGCGTCGAGTCGCTGCGCATCGCCGACATCTTCCGCGCCAAGGTGGTCGACAGCACCAACGAGTCGTTCGTCTTCGAGGTCACCGGTGCCAGCAACAAGGTCGACGCCTTCATCAAGCTGATGGAGCCGCTCGGCCTGGTCGATGTCTGCCGCACCGGCATCGTCGCCCTGCTGCGCGGGCCCAACGGCGCGTGAGGCGGTGATGACCACCTCGAGCCTCGCCCTGAGGAGCGCCCGACAGGGTGCGTCTCGAACGGTGGGCAATCCGCTGCGCGGCCTCCTCGGCATGAGGTAGGTGGACCATGGAATTGACCTACAGCCTGATCGGCTTCGCCATCGCACACATCCTGGCGGTCGCCAGCCCCGGCCCGAGCTTCGTGCTGGTGGCGCAGACCGCCGCTTCGCGCTCGCGTGCGGCGGCGCTGGTGGCGACGGCAGCGCTCAGCGTCGGCGCGACGCTGTGGGCGGCCGCTGCGCTGTTCGGCCTGCAGTCATTGTTCAAGCATGCCGACTGGCTTTACCTGGCCCTGCGCATCGGCGGCGGCGTGTACCTGGTCTGGCTGGGCTACCAGCTGATCCGCCATGCCGGGCGTGGTGAGTTGGCTGCGCCGGCGGGTAACGAACAATCTGCCGCCGACATGCGCGGCATCTTCGGCAAGGCGCTGCTGGTGCAGCTCTCGAATCCGAAGGTGATCGTCTTCTTCAGCGGTATCATGGCCGCGCTGCTGCCGCGCGATCTGTCGCCGCAGCAGGGCGTGATCGTGGTGATGATCGTCGCCTTCAACGAGTTCGTCTGGTACGCGCTCGTTTCGCTGCTGTTCTCCGGCGGCCGCGCGCAGCGTTTCTACCGCGCCGCGCGGGCCTGGATCGAACGGCTCACCGGTGGCGTGCTCACCATCCTTGGACTTCGGCTGGCGCTCGACCGGTAGCGCCGCCTCATTGCTTCAGAGAAACCGGAACGGAGGGGAAGATGCGGGTCTATTACGATCGCGATGCGGATGTGAACCTGATCAAGGGCAAGAAGGTCCTGGTCGTCGGCTATGGCAGCCAGGGCCACGCCCACGCGATGAATCTGCGCGACAGCGGCGTGAAGGACGTGCGCATCGCGCTCAAGAAGGGCTCGGCCACGGTCAAGAAGGCCGAGGGCGCCGGCTTCACGGTGATGACCCCGACCGACGGCGCGAAGTGGGCCGACGTCGTGATGGTGCTGACGCCCGACGAGCTGCAGTCCGACATCTACAACGCCGAGCTCGGCCCCAATATGCGCGAGGGCACGGCGCTGGCTTTCGCGCACGGGCTCAACGTGCACTTCAACCTGCTGAGCCCGCGCGCCGATCTCGACGTGTTCATGATCGCGCCCAAGGGCCC
>CAYNOF010001096.1:0-2942 GCA_964398335.1 uncultured Rhizobiaceae bacterium | reverse complement strand
GCGGCCGGCGGTCGACCTTCGATCGATCGCCGGATGGAGGCTGGACGACGGGCACGCCGCCACAGAATCTGGCACCGGATGCGGTGCAGCGGCTGGTGCAGGCGATCGACTTCCTGCAGCGGGTGAAGCCGGAGCGGCAGTTCACCGCCGAGGAGCTTGCGCAGATGCCGAAGGCGAGCCTGGGTCTCGAACCGCCCGCGCTGCGCATCAGCCTCGCCACGAGCGCGGGCGCGCCTTTCTTCACCATCGCATTCGGCAACGAAAATCCGCTGGGCCATGCACGCTACGCCTGGACGGGTGATAGCCTGTGGCTTGTGCCCCGGCATATGGCCGACGCCTGGGACGGCCTGGTGAGGCAACCATGATCCGCCGCGTCTTCGCATCGCTCGCGCTGCTGCTGCTGCTCGTCGCGCCCGCGTCGGCGCATGTCACCAGCACCGGTCTCGCCATCCTGTCGGTCGAGGGCGAGCGGCTGAGCTACCGGCTGAACCTGATCGCCTCGGAGATGCCCGATATCGGCCAGCGCATGCTGAGCGGCGCGGCCGGCGGCCATGCCGAGCTCGCGCAGGCACTGGCCGACGCCACCAACGAGGCCGTCGTCATCGAGGCCGACGGCAATCGCTGCCGGCCGGGCCGCTTTCGTGTCCAGGGTTCGCAGGCGGGCGACGCCAAGATCACGCTCGAGCTCGAGCTGACCTGTCGCGCGAGCCCGCGCAAGCTCAAGATCCGCGAGGACTGGGTGCGCCTGTTCGGCGAGCACTACCAGACCATCGTCTCGGTGCAGACGCCGCAAGGCAGCCAGGAGCGCGTGCTGGGCGAGAACGGCCGCGAGGCGATCTTCGAGATGGGCGGCGTGGCCGCGCAATCGGGCTGGCTCGATTTCCTCTGGATGGGCGCCGAGCACATCCTGAGCGGCCCTGACCATCTGCTCTTCCTCGTCGCGCTGCTGGCCTATGCGCGGCGCTTCTGGAGCGTGGTCACCATCGTCACGGCGTTCACCCTGGCGCACAGCATCACGCTCAGCCTCGCGGTGCTGGGTGCGGTCGACGTGCCGGGTGCGATCGTCGAGCCGCTGATCGCCGCCTCGATCGTCTGGGTCGCGGTCGAGAATCTCATCTGGCCCGGCAAGCAATGGCGCCGCTGGCTGGTGAGCTTCGTCTTCGGCCTCGTCCACGGCCTGGGCTTCGCCGGCGCGCTCACCGAGCTGTCGCTGGAGCGCAGCGCGCTGGTCAAGGCGCTGGTCGGTTTCAACGTCGGCGTCGAGCTGGGCCAGGTGGTATTCATCGCCGTCTTCCTGCCTTTGCTGATCTGGGCCAGCCGCGCCGCGACGATGCAGCGCCTGCCGCAGATCGCCTCCGTGCTGGTGGCGATCATGGGCAGCGTTTGGTTCGTGCAGCGCGTGTTCTTCGAGTAACCGCCCACGCGTTTGAGCCCCGCCAATCCCTCCACTTTCCTCAATTGTTACAATTTTGTTGCAACCGCCGGGGCCGCAGTAGATCGTCATGCGCAACACAGGAGGGAAGCGCATGAGAGTCTGGCAGGCCGCGATCCTGGCCTTCTCGCCCATCGCACTGGCGACACCATCGACCGCGCAGGCGCAGGGCTCGCTCAATGTCTACTGCTCGGTGCAGGCGGAGTGGTGCACCTTGATCGCCAACGAGTTCCAGAAGGCCACCGGCATCAAGGTCTCGATCACGCAGAAGGGCTCGGGCGAGACCATCGCGCAGCTCAAGGCCGAGGCGGCCAATCCCAAGGGCGACATCTGGTTCGGTGGCACTGGCGATCCGCATCTGCAGGCGGCCGAGGAGGGCCTCACCGACGTCTACAAATCGCCCAACCTCGCCGCCCTGCATCCCTGGGCGCAGAAGCAGGCCGCCGATTCGGGCTTCCGCACGACCGGCATCTATGCCGGCGCGCTGGGCTTCGGCATCAACAGCGAGCTGATCGCCAAGAAGAAGATCGCGCCGCCGGCGTGCTGGGCCGACCTGCTGAAGCCCGACTTCAAGGGCGAGATCCAGATCGCCAACCCGAACTCCTCGGGCACGGCCTATGTCGCAATCGCCACGCTGGTGCAGCTGATGGGCGAGGACAAGGCGTTCGAGTACCTCAAGAAGATGCACGCCAACGTCAACGCCTACACCCGCTCGGGCACGGCGCCGATGAAGGCGGTGGCGCGCGGCGAGACCACAATCAGCATCAGCTTCATCCATGACGGCGTGACCGAGGCGCTGGCCGGTTTCCCGGTGAAGACGGCGACGCCGTGCGAGGGCACCGGCTACGAGATCGGCTCGATCAGCCTGATCAAGGGCGCGCGCAATCTGGACAACGCCAGAAAGTTCTACGACTGGGCGCTGACGCCGGCGGCGCAGAGGCTCGGCGCGCAGGCCAAGCAGTTCCAGGTGCCGTCGAACAAGGAAACCCCGCTGCCGCCGGAAGCGCCGAAATTCGCCGACATCAAGTTCATCGACTACGACTTCGCCAAGTACGGCAAGGCGACCGAGCGCAAGCGGCTGATCGCACGCTGGGACAGCGAGATCGGCGCGCTCTCGAAGTGAGGCGCGCCTCGCCCACCCGCGCCGTCGCGGCGTGGGCGCTGATCGGGCTGGCGGGCTTCCTGCTGCTGCCGTGGTACGCGCAGCAGGAGGGCGTGCTGGCCTTCGACTGGCTGGCCGGCGCCTGGTCGCAGGCCGATTCCGCCAGCGGCCTCGCGCTCGTCAGCGCGCACGGCCGGTGGTGGCTCGCGCCGTTGCTGCCGGTGCTGCTCGCCTGTCTCGCCGTCGCTTTCACCCGCAGCGAGCGCCGGCGGCGCGGCACCCTGCTGGTATTGCTCGCCGGACTCGGTCTCGTCGTCTTCTGGCTTCAGGCGCTGGGCATCGGCCTGCGCGGCTGGAACGCCGAGTGGTTGACGCACGCGCTCGGCGAGATCGATGGCCGGCAGGTCG
>CAYNOF010001095.1:0-3544 GCA_964398335.1 uncultured Rhizobiaceae bacterium | reverse complement strand
TCATGAACGAGGCGTCCGGCGCGTGGTGATAGACCACGTCGGCGAAGCACACGTTCTCGACCTGCGTCTTGCGCTCGACGAAGAAGGCCGCGACCTTCTCGCGCGTGTCGAGCGTGCGCAAAAGACCGTTGGCCAGCAAGGTCCAGGTGAAATCGGGCGTCACCACCTCGTACATCGCATCGAGGTCCTGCTTGAAGAAGGCGCGCCCGAAGGCGCGGAAGATCGCGTCGCGCTGGGTTGCGTCGGGTGTCATGCGCTCATCCCTTCTCAGTTCGCGGTGAAGGCGAGATAGTCCTTGGCGACTTCCTCGACGGCGGTCTCGTAGAACCGCTTGCCGTGTTCGGCGGTCGACAGATTGGGGTTCGAGCCGATGCGCCCGTCGGGGAACATGCGGCGGTAGTCCTCGGCGTCGGCGAAGCCGCCGGTGGGCGCCACCTCAGGCGACATCGGCACCTTCTTCTCGGTCTGCGGGTGCATGTAGAAGGTCATCGACACTTCGCTGGGCGTGGCGTGGCTGCCCTCGGCGTTGCCGTAGAGCTCCTTCGACAACGCGCGGATGCCGGGCCCCTCCCACCAGTTGCGCAGCTTGCACTTCACCGAAGGCGCGTTGCTGCCGCGCACCAACGAGCGCTCGGCATAGATCTCGGAGAACGCCGCCGTCACCGTGGCGATGTTGCCGCCATGACCGTTGACGAAGAAGAAGCGGGTGAAGCCGTGCCGCACCAGCGACTGGATGTTGTCGCGCACGACGGCGATCAAGGTCGAGGGCCGCAGGGTGATCGAGCCGGGGAAGTCGAGATGGTGCTGGGCCATGCCAACCGAGATGGTCGGCGCCACCAGCGCGCCGAGCTTCTCGCCGACACCCTGCGCCACGAACTCCGCCGTCAGCGCATCGGTGCCGACCAGCCCGTTGGGCCCGTGCTGCTCGGTCGAGCCGATCGGGATGATGATGCCGGTGCTCTTCTTCAAATACGCCTCGACATCGTGCCACGTCACCAACTGCAACCGCATCGCCCTGATCCTCTCGTCGTTGCGCGGGGAGCATGGCCACGCCTGTTGTCGATCGCAAGCAAGGCTGCGACTTACAAGATGTTGTAGGGCGCGGCGTCGGATTCACCGATGGTCAGACCATGCCTTGTGATTGGTTCGTAGGGACTTGATCCGCTGAATGAATCCACCTCTGACAGCGGGCTTCCGATGCCGCCAGCCCCCTCAAAACGGGCTGTAAACATATGAATCTTCGAAGTGAATTTATTCATTAACTCATCGTTAGAGGAACGCGCCAAATTCAACCCCATACTGTTGAGGGATTTTCTTTGTCCATGAACGCCATTCGAGATTTCTGGCACGACCTCTCCTGGGACCTGCGGTGTGCCCTGCGGGACCTCGGCGTGCGCCTGAGCTCTACCTTCCGCTGAGGCAACCGTGAGCGTGCCCGACACCGTCGATGATGGCCTGCCGGCGCGTTCGGTATTTCACACCATGACCATGCCGCCGCGACGGCGGCGGACGGCGGCTGAACGCTTGCGCAGAGCGGTTCGCCGCCACGTCGGCATGGGTGTGTTCCTGGTGATGCTGGTCACATCAGTCGCGATCGTCGCCTTCTCGCGCTAGGCTTCGCTGGCCAGCCGCGCGACTGCGTGGTAATAATCTTTCATGTCCGGGACGACGCTCCTTCGGCGGCGAATTAGCCACCCGGCCCTTATCGAGGGCCGGGCCGTGCTGATATTCGCCATTGCCGATCGGAGTTCCCGACATGTTGTCCGTCACGGCCGCTGAGCCGTCCACCCGCTTCCGTTCTTCTGCCGACGATGCGCCGCGCGCCAACAGCGTGCCGCGTGACGTGCACTGCTTCGCCGTCGCTGCGGATCCCTCGCCCGGTCTGCTGCCGCGCGTGCTCGAGCTGATCGCCAAGCGCGGCCTGGTCCCGTTGCGCGTCCACGCGACGCTGGAGGGTACGCCGCGCATGCCCGATGCCGAGGTGATGACAGTCGATGTGCAGGTCGCCGGCCTCGATGCCGACACCGCCGCGCACGTCGCGCGCTGCCTGACGCAGGTCGTCGGCGTCTTCGACGTGACGTCCTCGGCGCGTTAGTAGTCTCGTCTGCGCTGCCATCCCGAGCGCAGCGAGGAATCTGTTCGCCTGGAAAGATCCCTCGCTTGCGCTCGGGATGACAGGGAACTGGGTCAGCCCGGGAAGTTGCGCTTCAGCACCGCGACGAGATCAGGCACGGCCTCGGTCTGCGTGGCGATGGCATTGATCTTCGGCGTCGCAGCGAACCACGGTCGCCGCGGCGTCCAGCGCGTCATGACCGCGAGATAGAGATCGAGCGCGCTGAAACGCGTGCCGAGGAACCACGGCCCGTCGCCCAGCGTGCTCTCGACCTGCCGCCACAGGCGCAGGCGATAGTCGTTGAAGCGCTCGCGCAGCTCCTTTTGCGGCGCCTCGCCCGAGATCCAGCGTGTCGTATCGTCGGCCACGGTGAAGGTCGGGTAGATGTTGGCGACCAGGAACACCAGCCAGCGCAGGAAGGCCGCACGCTCGGGCGCGCCTGCCGGCGGCACGAGGCTGCGAGCAGCCGGCGCATCGTCGGCGAGCAGCAGGGTGATCGCCGCGCTCTCGGTCATCAGCGTGCCGTCGGGCAGCACCAAGGTCGGCACCTGCGCCAGCGGGTTGACGCGCGCCAGCGTCTCGCGCGCCTCCGCCGACTTGAAGAGATCGCCGATCTCCTCGAACTCGAAGGGCCGGCCATACCACACCAGCTGCGCCTCGATCAGCGCCGAGCCCCAGCCGGTCCGTCCGATCAGGCGGTACATCGCGAACCTCAATCGTTGTTCAGCAGATGGATCAGGCTCGACGTGTCCCAGCGCCGCCCGCCGCGGCGCTGCACCTGGGCGTAGAACTGGTCGACCAGCGCGGTAACGGGCAGGCGCGCGCCCTGGTTGCGGGCTTCGTCGAGGCAGATGTTGAGGTCCTTGCGCATCCAGTCGACCGCGAAGCCGTAATCGAACTTGCCGGCGACCATGGTCTTCCAGCGGTTCTCCATCTGCCAGCTCTGCGCCGCGCCCTTGGAGATCACGCCCATCACCTTCTCGATGTCGAGCCCGGCCTTCATGCCCAGATGGATCGCCTCGGAGAGGCCTTGCACCAGGCCGGCGATGCAGATCTGGTTCATCATCTTGGTGAGCTGGCCCGAGCCCGACGGCCCGATCAGGGTGCAGGCCTTGGCGAAGCTGTCGGCCACCGGCTTGGCACGGTCGAACGGCGCCTGGTCGCCGCCGCACATCACCGCCAGCTGGCCGTTCTCGGCACCTGCCTGGCCGCCCGACACCGGCGCGTCGACGAAGTGGAAGCCGAGCTTCTTCGCCTCGGCATAGAGCTCGCGCGCGACATTGGCCGAGGCGGTGGTGTTGTCGAAGAAGATCGCATCCTTCTTCATGCCGGCGAAGGCGCCGTCCTTGCCCAGCACGACCGAGCGCAGATCGTCGTCATTGCCGACGCAGCAGAAGACGATGTCGCAACCCTCGGCCGCCTCGCGCGGCG
>CAYNOF010001094.1:0-5831 GCA_964398335.1 uncultured Rhizobiaceae bacterium | reverse complement strand
GAGGCCCGAGAGCATGGCGGCGACGACGAAGACGAAGAGCTTGGCGCCGGTCACCGAGTAGCCGATGAAGCGCACGCGGCTCTCGGCGTCGCGCACCGCCAGCAGCACGCGGCCGAGCTTGGAGTTCACGATCCAGCGGCAGATCAGGAAGGTCGCGCCCAGGCCGATCGCCGAGGCGATCAGCAGGGTCACGCGCGTCGACTGCGCCTGCACCGGCAGGCCGAGGATGTCCTTGAAGTCGGTCAGGCCGTTGTTGCCGCCGAAGCCCATGTTGTTGCGGAAGAAGGCCAGCAGCAGGGCGAAGGTCATCGCCTGGGTGATGATCGAGAGGTACACGCCGGTGACGCGGCTGCGGAAGGTCAGCCAGCCGATGATCAGCGCCAGCAGGCCGGGGATCACCACGACCATGATGGCGGCGAACCAGAACATGTCGAAGCCTTCCCAGTACCAGGGCAGCTCCTTCCAGTTCAGGAACACCATGAAGTCGGGCAGGTTGGCGTTCTTGTAGACGCCGCGATCGCCGATCTGGCGCATCAGGTACATGCCCATGCAGTAGCCGCCGAGCGCGAAGAACGCGCCCTGGCCGAGGCTGAGGATGCCGGCGTAGCCCCAGATCAGGTCCATCGCCAGCGCCAGCATGGCGTAGGTGCAGTACTTGCCGATCAGCGGGATCAGGTAGTCCGGCACGTAGGCGAAGGAGCCGGAGGAGACGACGCGGTTGAGCACCGGCAGCACCACGACCAGCGCGAAGCCGAAGGCGAGGAAGACGATCCAGCCGCGTGGTGTCAGAAGGGAGCGGCGCGGGGCGCCCGTCATGTCCGTCGAACTCATGCCGGCCTCGCTACTCGACCGAACGGCCCTTGAGCGCGAAGAGTCCGCGCGGCCGCCGCTGGATGAACAGGATGATGAAGACCAGCACGGCGACCTTGCCGAGGACCGCGCCGGCCATGGGTTCGAGCAGCTTGTTGATGATGCCCAGCGTCATCGCGCCGACCAGGGTGCCGGCGAGGTTGCCGACGCCGCCGAACACCACCACGAGGAAGGAGTCGACGATGTAGATCGTGCCGAGGTTGGGGCTGACGTTGCCGATCTGGCTGAGCGCCACGCCGGCGACGCCGGCCAGGCCGGAGCCCAGGCCGAAGGTCAGGGCGTCGATGCGCGCCGTGGGGATGCCCATGGCGGCCGCCATGCCGCGGTTCTGGGTGACCGCGCGCATGTGCAGGCCGAAGCTGGTGCGCCGCAGCAGCAGCACGATGGCGCCCAGCACCAGCAGGCAGAAGATCAGGATGTAGAGCCGGTTCCAGGCGACGAAGAAGCCGCCCACCAGCTCGAAGCCGCCGGTCATCCATTCCGGGTTGGCGACCTCCTTGTTCTGCGCGTCGAAGATCGAGCGCACCGCCTGCTGCAGGATCAGGCTGAGACCCCAGGTCGCCAGCATGGTGTCGAGCGGGCGGCCGTAGAGGAAGCGGATCACCGTGCGCTCGATCACGATGCCGACGGCGCCGGCGACGACGAAGGCGACCGGCACCGACAGCACGAGATAGAAGCCGACGAACTCGCGCGGCAGCAGGGCGCGGCAGATCAGCTGCACGGTGTAGGCGGTGTAGGCGCCCAGCATGATCATCTCGCCATGCGCCATGTTGATCACGCCCATCACGCCGAAGGTGATGGCGAGACCAACGGCGGCGAGCAGCAGCACCGAGCCCAGGCTGATGCCCTGGAAGACGTTCTCGGCGACGCCGATGACCGCCAGCGTGCGCTCGATCGAGACCAGCGCGTCCTTCGCCGCCTTGCGCACCTCGGCCGGCGTGCCGCTGTCGTTGCCGATGCCGGTGAGCAGGTTCTTGACCTGTGGATCGGCGGTGCCGGCGAGCGCGGTGATCGCCTTGATGCGCTCCTCGTTGGTGCCGGTGATCGCCTTGGTGGCGTTGAGGCTGAAGCGGATGGCCGCCAGCACGTCGGCGTCCTTCTCGCTCTTCAGCGCGCGCTCGAGCGCGGCGGCGGTATCGGGCGTCGGGTCCTTGAAGGCGTCGCGCGCCGCGGCCAGCCGGGTGGCGCGATCGTCGCTGAACAGCGAGAGCTTCGACAGGGTGGCGGAGATCACGCCGCGCAGCCGGTTGTTGGCGCGCACCTTGTCGACATCGTCCGCCGGCAGTTCGCCCAGCGCCTTGCCGGTGGCGGCCTCGAAGTAGCGCGAGCCGTCGCCGATCAGCGCGGCGCCGTCGGATTTGCGCTGGTAGAGATTGCCGTCGGCCAGCGCCTGGAGCGCCGGGATCGCGCGGCCGTCGGCCAGCGTGCCGAGCTTCTCGGCGGCATCGAGCTTCTCGCCGAAATCGTCCGAGGCGAGCTTCTTGATCAGCTCGTCGAATTGCTGGGCGCCGGCCGGGGACACGAGCGTCGCGGTTGCAAGCGCGACCCCCACCGCCACAGCCACGGCGCGCAGGCACGCCATCAGCCAGGACATCGCACGCATTCCTTGGATCTTGGTCTGGTTGGCGGACCGGCCGCCCCGCACGGGGGCGGGGCGGCGGCCGCGGAAAAGGTGGGTCGCCCGGTTGGACTCGGAGCGACCCCAGATACTGTACGCCTACGCGACTAGTACTTCGGCTTCTCGCAGTTGCCGCAGACCCACGGATAGGTCCAGTCGGCGGTGAGCTTGGCGCTCTCCGGGATGTACTTCGACCAGGCGTCGGCCTTCACCGGGCCCTTGGTCTGCCAGACGATCTCGAACTGGCCGTTGGCCTGGATCTCGCCGATCATCACCGGCTTGGACAGGTGGTGGTTGGTGTTCATCACCGACTCGAAGCCGCCCGGCGCCATGACCTTCTGGCCATACATCGCCTGGCGCACCGCATCGACGTTGGTCGTGCCGGCCTGCAGCACCGCCTGCGTCCACATCTTGAAGCCGATATAGGTGGCTTCCATGGGATCGTTGGTGACGCGCTTGTCGTTCTTGATGAACGCCTTCCACTGCTTGATGAAGGCCTCGTTGACCGGGTTCTTCACCGACTGGAAGTAGTTCCACGCCGCCAGGTGGCCGACGAGGTTCTTGGTGTCGATGCCGGCGAGCTCTTCCTCACCGACCGAGAACGCGACAACCGGCACGTCCTTGGCCTTGATGCCGGCGTTGGCCAGCTCCTTGTAGAACGGCACGTTGGCGTCGCCGTTGATGGTCGAGACCACGGCGGTCTTCTTGCCGGCCGACGCGAACTTCTTGATGTCGGCGACGATCGTCTGCCAGTCGGAGTGACCGAACGGCGTGTAGTTGATCATGATGTCTTCCTGCTTCACGCCCTTGGCTTTCAGGAAGGCTTCGAGGATCTTGTTGGTCGTGCGCGGATAGACGTAGTCGGTACCGGCCAGGACCCAGCGCTTCACATCGCCGCCTTCCTTGCTCATCAGGTACTCGACGGCCGGGATCGCCTGCTGGTTCGGCGCGGCGCCGGTGTAGAACACGTTGCGCGAGCTCTCCTCGCCCTCGTACTGCACGGGATAGAACAGCAGGCCGTTGAGCTCCTCGAACACCGGCAGCACCGACTTGCGGCTCACCGAGGTCCAGCAGCCGAACACGACGTCGACCTTCTCCTTCTGGATCAGCTCGCGCGCCTTCTCGGCGAACAGCGGCCAGTTCGAGGCCGGGTCGACGACCACCGCCTCCAGCTTGCGGCCCAGCAGGCCCCCCTTCTTGTTGATGTCGTCGATCATCATCAGGACGGTGTCCTTCAGAGTGGTCTCCGAGATCGCCATGGTACCCGACAGCGAATGCAGCACGCCGACCTTGATCGGCGGTTGCTGCGCCACCGCGCCGAACGACCAGGCGGCGATCGCGCCGGCCACGGTCGCGGCACCCGCGAGCATCGACAGCTTCTTCATGCTTGTAGTCTCCCCGTGCCGCGGCACGCCCCCCATGGGCGTTGCCCACACGCGGTATGCACACAGCAAGACTCGGGCCAATCGGCTGGGGGGAGCAGGCAGCTCGCCCGTTTTTTCGGCAGGCGATTGCCGGTTTACGATTCAATGCCGGGCAAGGACACGAGCCCGCGCCCAGAAATCCACCACGAAAATGTTCAATCATTCCCAATTCGGCTCAAGGACCGATCATTTGATTAAATTATAATCATATACTCACTGGATAGGATGCAAAGCCTCGAAAACGGGCACGCCCGCCTCGCACCGGCCGGCCATTCTGTCGCAGTTTGGGAAAGCGCTCCAGCAGGCGGGCGATGGCGATGGTGCCTTCCATCCGCGCCAGGGTGGCGCCCAGGCACATATGGATGCCCGAGCCGAAGGCGAGGTGGCGATTGGGCATGCGGCCGATGTCGAAGCGGTCGGGATCGGGGAACTCGGCCGGATCGCGATTGGCGGCGCCGATGCCGATGTGGATGTAAGTGCCGGCGGCCAGAGGCTGGCCGGCGATCTCCAGCGGCCTGGTGAGCTTGCGGTTGCCGAGCTGGTTCGAACTCTCGAAGCGCAGGCCTTCCTCGATGCAGCTCCGGATCAGCGATGGCTCCGCGCGCAGCCGCGCCATCTGGTCGGGGAAGCGCAGCAGGGCGTCGACGGTGTTGCCGACCAGGTTGGTCGTGGTCTCGTGCCCGGCGTTGAGCAGGAAGATGCAGTTCTGCACCAGCTCCTCGCCCGTCAGCCGCTCGCCCTCGACCTCGCCATGGATCAGGCTGCCCAGCACGTCCTCGTCGTCGGCCGGCCGCTTGCGCCGCTCGGCCGCCAGCGCCTCGAGGTAGCCCGCGAACTCGCGCACCGCCGCGTGGCCGGCGCGCATCCTGTCCTCGGGCACGGTGGGCTCGAGCGCGCCGAGGATGGCGAGCGAGTAGCGTCGGAACGGGCCGCGATCCGACGCCGGCACACCGAGCATCACGCACACCACCTCGACCGGCAGCGCGAAGGCGAAATCCTCGATCAGGTCGATCTCGCGCGCTTCGGCGGCGCGATCGAGCAGGCCGTCGACCAGCGCCACGACGCGCGGCTCCATCGCTGTGAGCGCGCGCGGCGTGAAGGAGGCAGCCAGCAGCCGGCGCACGCGGGTGTGCAAGGGCGCGTCGGTGAACACCAGGCTGGTGGTGTGATGGCGATAGAGCGGCGTGCCCGCGCCATACTTGGCGGCGAACTCCGGTCGCTTGTCCGAGCTCATCGCCGAATCGCGGTAGCACAGGGAGGCGTCGGCATAGCGCGAGACGAAGACGCTGCCGTCGCCCAGCCGCTTCACCGGCGCGAAGCGGCGCAGCGCGTGATAGGTCGGGAACGGGTTGTCGAGGAACGACGGCTCCAGCCGCGCGAGATCGAAGCGCTGGGCGGCCTCGCGCGCCTCGTCCTCGGGCAGCTCGATCAGTCCCGGCGGCGTCATCGCCCCCGAGCTTAGTCCATCTCGACGTGTGGTGCGCGGTGGTTCCCGGCGGCATTGCGCCGGGCGATGGCGGCGAGCTCTTCCTTCAGGCTCATCTTGTCGAGCATCTCGTTGACGCGCGGATCGACTGCCTCGACCGGCGCCGTAGGCCCTGAAACGCTCCCCGCCGATCTTGTTGAGCACCGCCTCGGCGAGAATGCTGCGGGCGGAATTGCGCCGCGACAGGAACAGCACGTGACAGACGCGATCGTCTGCCATGGGAGCTCTCCGCCATTGCCGGAAGGAACTCCGACGCCGCCGATGGATTGCGCCGGCGAGGCGGTGTCGAATGTTTCGGTCGGATGAACCTCAGAACTGCTCCTCGCTCAGCGCGAAGACGGTGCGGCCCGATGCCTTCATCGGCGCGACCAGCGCCGTGCCCTGCGGCAGCAAGGTGTCGGTGAAGAAGCGCGCGGTGACGATCTTGGATTCG
>CAYNOF010001093.1:0-9884 GCA_964398335.1 uncultured Rhizobiaceae bacterium | reverse complement strand
TGGCGCAAGAAGGGGGATTTCCAGCGCGCGATCCGCGACTACGACGAGGTGATCCGGCTGATGCCGGACGAGGCCGTGCCGTACGCTCGCCGCTGCTTCGCGCGCGCCGTCCTCGACCAGCTCGAAGCCGCGCTGAAGGATTGCGCGGAGGCCCTGCGTCTGCAGCCCGACAAGAACGCACTGGCGCTCTCCGCCCGTGGCTTCGTGCATCTCAAAGCCAATCGCATGGACGCCGCCATCGCCGATTACGACGCGGCGCTGAGGATCGACGCAAAAGGAGTCGGCGCTCTTTATGGCCGGGGTGTCGCGCGTCAGCGCAAGGGGGATGCCGCCGGCGCCGCTGCCGACATCGCGGCGGCCAAGGCGATCAAAGCCGACATCGCCGAGGAATACGCGAAGTACGGCGTGCGCTAGCCGCCAGCCAGCCGGATCGCCTCGGCGAGATCCAGGCCGGCGAGGCTGTCGACGCGCAAATCGGCGGCCGAGAAGTCCAGGCTGGCGGTCATGCTGTTGGGCACGGCGATGGTGAACATGCCGGCGGCTTTGGCGGCGGCGACGCCGTGGCGCGAATCCTCGATCACGATCGCTTCGTGCGGCTCGATGCCGAGCTTGCGTGCCGCCAGCAGGTAGACATCGGGAGCGGGCTTTGGCCGCTCGACCTGATCGCCGGTGGCAAGATGGTCGAAGCGATCGAACAGGCCGACTCCCGTCAGATGCTGCTCGACCCAGGGGCGGTGGGACGCCGAGGCGATCGCCAGGCCCAGGCTGCGGGCCCGGCCGCCCGTCAACCAGTCCTCGATGCCGGGCCGCGGCCGCTCGGCGGCGATCAGGTCCATCATGACGGCCCGGCGCCTGATGCGCAGCGGCTCGCGATCCAGCGCCTTGCCGAGCTTGCTCTCCAGCCAGGAATAGGGCTCGAAAGCGGCGGGCGTGGTGGTGCCGATGAGCTGCACCCAGAGCTCCAGCGGCAGCTCGACGCCGAACACGGCGTATTCCAGCCGCCACGATTCGAACTCCGGTGTCTCGGTGTCGACGACGGTGCCGTCGAAATCGAAGATCAGCGCCTTGATGCTCAATTGACCCGCCGTTCCTTGCCGCGCCAGTACGGTTCGCGCAGCTCGCGTTTGAGGATCTTGCCGGTGGGATTGCGCGGCAGGGCGTCGACGAAGTCCACCGATTTGGGCAGCTTGTAGCCGGCGATGCGTTCGCGGGCCCAGGCGATCAGCTCGGCGGGCGTCACGTCGGCGCCCGGCTTCTTCACCACGATCGCCTTCACCGCCTCGCCCCAGCGATCGTCGGGAACGCCGATCACCGCCACATCGGCGATGGCGGGATGGCCGAACAGCGCGCTCTCGACCTCGGCGGGATAGATGTTCTCGCCGCCCGACACCACCATGTCCTTCACGCGGTCGTAGATGTAGAGGTAGCCCTTCTCGTCGAGGTAGCCCGCGTCGCCCGTGAGATACCAGCCGTCGCGCATGGCGCGCGCGGTGGCTTCGGGCAGCTTCCAGTAGCCCTTCATCACCTGGCGCGAGCGCACCGCGATCTCGCCCACCTGGTTGGGCGCGCAATCCCTGCCGTCGTCGCCGACGATGCGCAGCTCGACGTTCTTCTGGGCATAGCCGCAGGACAGCAGCTTCTTCGGATCGTTGGGATCGTGGTCCTCGGGCGGCAGCAGGGTGATCGCGCCGGTGGTCTCGGTCGCGCCGTAGACCTGCTGGAAGCCGCAGGGGAAGATCTTCAGCGCCTGGCGCAGCAGGTCGGCGGGGATCGGTGCCGCGCCATAGACGATGATCTTCAGCGACGACAGGTCGGTCTCGCGGATCTGCGGCGTCTGCACCAGGAACAGGATGATCGCCGGCACCGCCAGCATCACCTCGATGCGCCGCTCCTCGATCAGCCTGAGGATCTGCAGCGGCACCACCTCGCGCACGACGTGGTTGGTGCAGCCGGCATAGGTGCCGGCCAGCGCCCAGCCGGCGCCGCCGATGTGGAACATCGGCAGGATCACGATGTTGGGCACGCCCGGCCCCATGTGCCAGGTCGGCGTCCAGGTCGGCAGCAGCTGCAGCAAATTGGCGTTGGTGATCTGCGCGCCCTTGGGCAGGCCCGTGGTCCCCGAGGTGTAGAACTGCACCGCCACGTCGTCGGGCGCGATCGGCAGCATCGGGTCGGCGGCGGATTGGCGGTCGCGCCAATCGGCGTAGGCCTCGAAGGCGGGATGCGCGCCGCTGAAGGCGATGATCATGCGCACGCTCTTGAGCTCGCCCCGGATCTTCTCGACGACCGGGAAGTATTCCTCGCCGACGAACAGGATCTCGGCCTCGGCGTCGTTGACGATGTGGGCGATCTCCGGCGCCGCCAGCCGCCAGTTCACCGAGACCATCACCGTGTTCGACTTGGCGCAGCCATAGAGCAGCTCGAAGAACACGTCGTTGCTCTTGTCGAGATGGGCCACCCGCGCCTGCGGCTTCAGCCCCGCTGCGATCAGGCCGTTGGCGACCTGGCTGGCCCGGCGGTCGAGCTCGCCGTAGCTGGTGGGCACATCCTCGAAGACGACGGCGGTCTCCCGCGGCCGTTCGGCGGCATGCTTGCGCACGATGTCGGCGACGATCATCGGCTGTGCGATCGGCAAACCCGTTCCTCCCCTTGGCAGGCGTTTGGGCACGGTTATAGCAAATCCGGTCGGATTCGGATGATTCTCTAGGCCTGACAGGCGCTTGCCGCCAAGTCTTCCATGGAAAAACAGCTCGATTCGCGATACTGTGCGCGCCCATGTTCGGCAAATGGTTTGGCGGCGGAAGGAAGACGCAACCGGCGCGGGCGCGGCGCGCAGCCGTGCCGGCCGGTTATCGCGTTTATGCCATCGGTGACATCCACGGCCGTCTCGACCTGTTGACGGCGCTGCACAGCGACATCCTCGACGACAGCAAGCACCACCCGCACGACGGCACCAACGTGCTGATCTATCTCGGCGACTACATCGATCGCGGACCCTACAGCCGCGAGGTCATCGAGTACCTGATGCGCGATCCGCTGCCCGGCTTCGAGAGCGTCCGCCTGATGGGCAACCACGACGAGGCGCTGCTGAAGTTCCTCGAGGACCCGGCGATCGGGCCGAGCTGGTCGAGCTTCGGCGGCGAGGCGACCCTGCTGAGCTACGGCGTGCGTGCCAAGCCCGGCCTCGTCGGCCTCGCGCGCTGGGAGGACATGCGCCAGCAGCTGGCCGAGAACATGCCGGAGAGCCATCTCGCCTTCCTGCGCGCGCTCAAGACCTCGGTCGAGGCCGGTGACTACATGTTCGTGCATGCCGGCGTGCGGCCGGGCGTGCCGCTCTCGGCCCAGCGGCAGGAAGACCTGCTGTGGATCCGCGACACCTTCCTCGACAGCGCGCTCGACCACGGCAAGGTCGTCGTGCACGGCCATACGCCGGTCGACGCGCCCGAGGTGCGGCCCAACCGCATCGGCGTCGACACCGGCGCCTTCGCCAGCGGCGTGCTGACGTCCGTCGTGCTCGAAGGCGAGTCTCGCCGCTTCCTGTGCACCGGCACGCCCGACTGGGCCCGGGTCGCCGCGCAATAGGTTCACCACCGACAACCACCCCTCAACGATCCCGTCAGAAGGTCCGACTTCTCCATGCCGAAACGTATCCTGGTGACCGGCGGCGCCGGTTTCCTCGGCTCGCATCTGTGCGAGCGCCTCCTCGCGCAGGGCCACGACGTGCTGTGCGTCGACAACTACTTCACCGGCACCAAGCGCAACATCGTGCCGCTGCTGGATCACAAGCATTTCGAGGTGATCCGCCACGACGTGACCTTCCCGCTCTACGTCGAGGTCGACGAGATCTACAATCTCGCCTGTCCCGCCTCGCCGGTGCACTATCAGCACGACCCGGTGCAGACGACCAAGACGAGCGTGCACGGCGCCATCAACATGCTGGGCCTGGCCAAGCGCACGCGGGCGAAGATCTTTCAGGCCTCGACCAGCGAGGTCTACGGCGACCCCGAGGTCCATCCGCAGCCCGAGAGCTATCGCGGCAGCGTCAACCCGATCGGCCCGCGCGCCTGCTACGACGAGGGCAAGCGCTGCGCCGAGACGCTGTTCTTCGACTACTACCGCCAGCATCGCGTGAACATCCGCGTCGCGCGCATCTTCAACACCTACGGTCCGCGCATGCATCCCAATGACGGGCGCGTGGTGTCGAACTTCATCGTCCAGGCGCTCAAGGGCCAGCCGATCACGCTCTACGGCGACGGCAAGCAGACGCGCTCGTTCTGCTACGTCGACGACCTGATCGAAGGCTTCATCCGCCTGATGAACGCGCCCCACGCGGTGACCGGGCCGGTGAACCTCGGCAATCCCGGCGAGTTCACCATCCGCGAGCTGGCCGAGAAGGTGATCAAGCACACCAACTCGAAGTCCAAGCTGATCCGCAAGCCGCTGCCGGTCGACGACCCGATGCAGCGCAAGCCCGACATCCGCCTGGCGCGCAAGGCGCTGAAGTGGGAGCCCAAGATCAAGCTCGACGAGGGCCTGAAGAAGACCATCGCCTACTTCGATCACCTGCTGACGACGGGCGTGCCCTACGGCGAGCGCGGGAACTGACCGCTACCGGCCAATTGCGCGAAAGGCCGTCGTCCCGGGCGGAGCGACGGACCTTGCGGTGGCGTGATCAACCGCCGCGATCGTGCGCAACCGCAATACCGGCAGATCCCTTGCTTCGCTCAGGACGACGAATCTGGGTCTGATTCGCTAGTCCACCCGCCGTTTCCTCAACTCGGCTTGGTTCAGACGCAGGCCGAGTCCAGGTTCATCCGACAGCTTGAACAGTCCATTCACCGGCACGGGCGGATTCTCGAACACCGCGTGAGTCCGCGTGGATGGATCGTTCCACTCGGCGGGCTTCGTGCCCTGCAGCAGCGACGCCTTCACATGCAGGTTCGCGACATGGCCGATGGTCGGCTGCGTCTGGTGCGGCACCAGTTCGGCGCCGTGCGCGTGGGCCAATGCTGCGCAGCGCAGCAGGCCGGTGATGCCGCCCATCTTCACGATGTCGGGCTGCACCATCCGCACGCCTGAAACGATCAGGTCGGCCAGCGCCGCCAGGGTGTAGGTCTGCTCGCCGGCCGACACCGTGATGTCGAGACGCTGCGCGACCTCGCCCATCGCCTTGACGTGGTAGTGCTGCACCGGCTCCTCGAACCACCAGTAGCCCAGTTCTTCCAGCGCACGACCGACGCGCATCGCGCCGCCGATCGAGTAGCCGTTGTTGGCGTCGAACGCCAACGGGAAGCCGTCGCCGACCAGCTTGCGCACCGCGCGCGCCTTGGCGATGTCGCCGGGGATGTCGGCGTCGAGGCTCGTGCGCACATTGTCGAAGCGGATCTTCACCGCGGCCGGCTGGTCCTTCATCCGCTGTTCGACCACCTTGCAGACCTGATCGAGGCTGCGGTCGCCGTTGCCGCCGATCGAGGCGTAGAAAGGCAGCGCCGTCTTCCACGCGCCGCCGATCAGCTTGTAGATCGGCAGGCCGGTGCGCTTGCCCTTGATGTCCCACAGCGCGATGTCGAGCGCCGCCAGCGCGCCGGTCAGTGCGCCCTCCGGCCCGAGCTTCACCAGGGTGTGCATCGCCTGGTCGAGCAGCACCGCGTGGTCGAGCGGATCCTGGCCGATCAGCATCGGCGCGATGTCGTCGCGGATCATGCCCAGCGAGGCGCGGCCGCCCTGCATCGGCGAGGCCTCGCCGATGCCCGTGATGCCGTCGTCGGTGTGCACCAGCACGAAGGCGCTGCGCTGCTGCGGCCGGTCATCGGGATTCCAGGCGACCTGGAACGCCTCGACGCGCGAGATCTTCATGCGAGTCCTCCCCGGCGGCATCAAAGCGCGCGGATCAGGTATCGTACACTCTTGCCGCGATCGGGGAGGCGGGCTTCGCCGCAGACGGTGAAGCCCAGCCGTGCATGGAAGGCATCGGAGATCGGGTTGGGCGGGTCGCTGTTGACCTCGCAGCACACGCGGTCATGGCCTGCCGCGCGGGCGATGGCGAAGAATTCCGCGTAGAGGCGGCGGGCGTGGCCGCCGCGCCGTGCGGTGGGCGAGACGACGATGCGGTCGACATAGGCGAAGCGGTCGTAGCGCCGGCGGAACCACAGGAAGTTGGGGCTGTGGTAATCGGCGTCCTGGTCGAAGGTCAGCAGGAAGGCTTCGGCGTCGCCGATCACGCGCGCGGCCATCGCGATCGACAGGAGGCGGCTCAGCTCGCCCGCATCGAGTTCGGAGAGCTCGGCCGCATGCGCGTTGTTGAGCGCGAGGAGGGCGGCCTCGTCGGCGGGCGAGGGGATGCGGATCGGCGACATGACGGCTCACGCCCGGCCGTACTTGTCCTCGAAGCGCTCGATGTCGTCCTCGCCGAGATAGGCGCCGGACTGCACCTCGATCAGGTGCAAAGGCTCGCTGCCGGTGTTCTCGAGGCGGTGGCGGATGCCCAGCGGGATATAGGTCGACTGGTTCTCGTAGAGGTCGAAGACGTCGTTGCCGCGCGTCACGCGCGCCACGCCGCGCACCACGACCCAGTGCTCGGCGCGCTTGTTGTGCTTCTGCAGGCTGAGCGCGCGGCCGGGCAGCACCTGGATGTGCTTCACCTGGTGGCGCTCGCCGATATCGACGGTCTCGTAGTAGCCCCAGGGACGGAAGACCTTGGCGTGCGTCGCCGCTTCGGAGCGGCCGCTGGCCTTCACGCGCTCGACCAGCTTCTTGACGTCCTGGGCGCGATCGCGCCGCGTCACCCTCACCACGTCGCCGGTGGCGACCACGATCAGGTCCTCGACGCCGAGCGTCGCGACCATCACGCCGTGCTCGGCGCGCACATAGCTGCCTTTGGTGTCCTCGGCCAGCACGTCGCCGACCAGCGCGTTGCCGCGCGCGTCCTTCGCCGTCTGCTCGTGCAGCGCATCCCACGAGCCGATGTCGCTCCAGCCCATGTCGACGGGCACGGTGACGGCGCGCTCCGTGCGTTCCATCACCGCGTAGTCGATCGACTTCGAGGGCGAGCGGCAGAAGGCCTCGCCGTCGAGGCGGATGAAATCGAGATCGCGCGTGGCGCCCTTGAAGGCGCCGACGCAGGCCTCGACGATCGCCGGCTCGAACTGGTTCAGCTCGGCGAGATAGAGATCGGCGCGCAGCAGGAAGATGCCGCCGTTCCAGGCGTAGTGGCCGTCGGCGAGGAATTGCCGGGCGCGCGCGAGGTCGGGCTTCTCGATGAAGCGATCGACGACGTGGCAGCCCGGCGCGCGCGGCAGCGCCTCGCCGATCTTGATGTAGCCGTAGCCGGTCTCCGGCGTGGTGGGCGCGATGCCGAAGGTGACGAAGCCGCCATGCACCGCCGCCGGCATGGCCTGCGCGATCGCGACCTGGAAGGCGTCGGGACGACGGATCAGGTGATCCGAGGGCAGCACGAGGATCGGCCGGTTGGGGCCGCCGGCGGCGGCCATCATGGCGCCGATGGCCACGGCGGGCGCGGTGTTGCGTGCGGCCGGCTCGAGCACGATGGCGGCAGGCGTGACGCCCACGGCGCGCAACTGCTCGGCGACCATGAAGCGGTGCTCGGTGTTGCAGACGATCACCGGCGGCATGAAGAGCTGCGGGTCGGCGACGCGCTGCACTGTCTGCTGCAGCAGCGACATCTCGCCGATGAGCGGCAGGAACTGCTTGGGATAGGCCTCGCGCGACAGCGGCCAGAGCCGCGTGCCGGAGCCGCCCGAGAGGATGACCGGCTGGATCAGGTGGGATGACGAAGTCGGATCCGGCTGCGCCATCCGCGGTTCCACTCGTTAACTGGCAGCGGCGAACCTGGGCGCGCCGTTGGCCTTGGACATGCCGCCCGATACCATCTGGTCGTGGATCCAGCGATAGGTTTTTTCCATGCCGTCCTCGAGGCGGATGGAGGGCGCCCAGCCCAGCACGCGCTTGATCATGTCGTTGTCGCTGTTGCGCCCGCGCACGCCCTTGGGCGCATCGAGCTTGTAGCGGCGCGTCAGCTTGATGCCGGCGATCTTCTCGACGATGTCGACGAGGGCGTTGATCGACACCAGCTCGTCGCTGCCGATGTTGATCGGATCGATCACGTCGCTGTTCATCAGCCGCACGCTGCCGTGGGTGCAGTCGTCGATGTACATGAAGGAGCGGGTCTGCTCGCCGTCGCCCCAGATCTCGATCTCGTGGCGGCCCGACAGCTTGGCCTCGATCACCTTGCGGCACATCGCGGCCGGCGCCTTCTCGCGCCCGCCGTCATAGGTACCGACAGGGCCGTACACGTTGTGGTAGCGCGCCATGCGGGTCTGCAGGCCGTAATCCTCGCGGAAATGCCGGCACATCCGTTCACTGAAGAGTTTCTCCCAGCCGTAGCCGTCTTCCGGCATGGCGGGATAGGCGTCCTCTTCCTTCAGGGCGGTGACGTTGGTGTCGGTCTGCTTGTCGGCGGCGTAGACGCAGGCCGAGGACGAGAAGAAGTAGCGCTCGACGCCGTACTGGTGCGCAGCCATCAGCAGGTGGGTGTTGATCAGCACCGAGAGCATGCACTCGGCCTTGTGGGTCTCGATGAAACCCATGCCGCCCATGTCGGCCGCGAGGTTGTAGACCTGATGCGCGCCCTTCACGGCCTGGAAGGCCGCATCGCGCCGGCTCATGTCGCGCTGCAGGTTCTCCACCCCCTCGTGCACCTGGTACCACTCGTCGATGGGCTTGATGTCGACCGCCCGGATCCGGCTGAAACCACAGGCCTTGCGCAGATGCTCGACCAGGTGACCGCCGATAAAACCGCCGGCGCCGGTAACCAGGACCATGTCGTCGTTGCGCATCACTACACCCGTAAATACATGCATTAAATCGGCAATGATTATATAAATTTTGCAGACGTTTGCGAGAAGTTTATGAGGCATCGCTTAATAAATGTCCGGGGCGGTACACCGCATCTCGTGGGTACTTCAACTTTCGCCCGCAAGTACTAGTCCTGCGTCATCGCGCGCTCATGGCATGTGACTGGCTTTCGCGAGGACGTCCTCGAAACGATCGGCAACCCTGTGGATATCGAAGGTAGCCTCGGCGTAGCGGCGGGCATTGCAACCTTGCGTTGTCCGCGTCACGGGGTCGTCATGCAGGTGGGCGGCGGCACTGGCGAAGCCGGCGGCGTCCTGCGGCGAGACCACGATGCCGGCTTGGTGCTGGGCGATGGTGCGGGCGGCGAGGTTTTCCGCCGGCATGGCGGCGAGCAGGGGGCGGCCGGCGCAGAGATAGGTCAGCACCTTGGACGGCACCGAGTAGACCCCGGCCTCGGGCTCGAGGATCGCCATCAGCACGTCGGCCGAGGCCAGCATGTCGGGCATGCGCGAGAAGGGCTGGAAGGGCAGCAACAGGAGATTGTCGAGCCGTTCGGCCTGCTTGCGTTCGGCCAGCCAGCTTGCGCCCAGGCCCTCGGAAACGACGACGACACGGACATCGGGATCGTCGCGATAGCGCTCGGCGATGCCCAGCAGCAGGCCGGGATTGTGCTTCAGGCCCAGCGTGCCGGAGTACATGAACACCAGCCTGCCGTTCAGCCCGTGCTCGCGGGCGAAATCATTGTCGCGCGGCCGCGGCGGCAGCTCCTCCAGCGGTGCCCAGTTCTCGATGGTCGAGATGCGCTTTTCGTCGATGCGCCAGGTCCTCAGCAGCGGCCTGAAATCGTCGGTGATGGCGACGACCTGGTCGCTGCGCCGCAGCAGGCCGGCTTCGAGGCGCCGGTAGTGCCAGACGACCGGTGCGCCCAGCGGCCCGAGCTTGGGCGCGGCCAGCCGCGCGATCGCCTCGGCGTAGATGTCCTGCACCCAGAAGACGAAGCCGCGATGGTT
>CAYNOF010001092.1:0-4160 GCA_964398335.1 uncultured Rhizobiaceae bacterium | reverse complement strand
CGATCACGCTGGAGACGCTGCTCAAGCATGCACGTCAGTGAGGGGAGCCTCATGCGTCTTGTACTCGTGGTCTTTGCCCTCTTGCTGGCGGGGCCTGCGCTCGCGCAGCAGACCACGGGGCCGATTGAGGTCCTGACGCTGGCGGGTGAGCGCAAGACCATCTACCCGGAGTGGCGCTGGATCAACGCCAACCCGCTGGGCGATGCGCTCAACCCGGTTCGCGTTCATGGTGCCGCCGGCGAAAGCGCCTATCTTTCGCGGCTGATCTGCCCCGAAGGCGGGGCACCGGTTTTCAGGCAGATGACCGCAACACGTGGAGGGCCATACGGTGCGCCCCTCGACGTCTTCATGGTGACGTGCGTCAACATCGCCAGACGCGTGCATCTCGATGACTCCCATGTCGCGGAGTACGTCGAGCGTCGAGCGATCGATGGCTTCAAGATCCGCGATCCCTGATCCGAGCGGGAGACCAATCGCATGCGCCTCGCCCTCGCCGCTGCATTGCTGGCTTTACCAGCCTCCGCGCAACAGACCTCCGGCAGCATCGAGGTCGAGTCGATGCTCGAAGGCCGCAAGACGATCACGCCGGACTGGCAGGCGATCAATGCGCTGCCGCTGGGCGACAAGGGCAATCCTGTGCGAGTCCACATGCCGCCGGGCCAGCGCGCCTATCTCGCGCGGCTCGTCTGTGCGGGAGGCGGTACGCCGAGCTTCAGCCGCATCGGCTCGTTCGGGGTTGGGCCGTACGGCACCATCGTCGATGCCTACAACGTCGCCTGTGGAACCAACGCGACCCGCGTGTTCATGGACATGTATCACCCGAGCTACGTCGAGCGCCGCCCGGTGCCGGGCTTCACGATTCGCGAGCCGTAGCTACGCGGCTTCCTGCTCCGCGGTCGGACCGTCGCTCTTGGTCGTGGTGCGGCGCAGGTCGCGCACGGCGTGGAGATCGTCGTAGCGGCGCACGCGATGCATGGTGGTGCGGTTGTCCCAGATCACCAGGTCGTGCTGCGTCCAGCGATGCGAGTAGACGAATTGCGGCTGGGTGGCGTGCTCCATCAGGTCGCGGATGAAGGCGCGCGCCTCGGGCATCGGCCAGCCGACGATGCCGCCGATATGCGCCGACAGGAAGATCGACTTGCGGCCCGAGATCGGATGGGTGCGCACGAGGCGGTGACGCACCGGCTTCATCTTGGCGCGCTCCTCGGGCAGGTACTCGGTGAAGCCGAGCTGCTCGCGCGAGAAGATCTGCGAATGTTCGCAGATCATGTCCTCGATGTCGTCCTTGGTCCGTTGGTCGAGCGCGTCGTAGGCGGCACGCATGTCGGCGAACTCGGTGTTGCCGCCCGCGGTCACGACGATGCGGCCGCTCAACAGCGAATAGCGCGCCGGGATTACGCGGAAGCTGGCGTCGGAGTGCCAGAGACGATTGCCAAGAGAAGCCATGCGGCGGCGATCGTCGCGCGCCAGCATCTGGCCGTCCTTGCCGATGTTGGAGACGTCGGCGAAGGCGGGATCGAGGCGCAGCTCGTGACGGCGCTCGGTGGCGTTGGCGCCGTCCTGTATCGGACCGAAATTGCGCGTGAACGCGAGCTGCTGCTCGTCGGTGATGTCCTGGCCGGGCAGCACCAGCACGGCGTATTGCGCCATGCCGGCATCGACCGCCACGACCTGCTCGGGCGTCAGCGTACGGCGCACGTCGATGCCCGTCATGCGGCCGGCGAAGACCGGCGTCAGCGGCGCGATCTCGATGGCCATGGTGTCCTCCTTGACGCTTACTCGGCAGCCTTCAGCCAACCGTCCCGGGTCTGCGGCAGCTTCTTCTTGAGGATCGCGCCGGCGACGACGTTACGCAACACCTCGGCCGTGCCGCCGCCAATGGTGAACATGCGCACGTCGCGCGCCATGCGTTCCAGCGGCAGGTTGCGCGAATAGCCGCGCGCGCCGAAGAACTGCAATGCATCGTTGACGATGGCGATGGCGTTCTCCGAGGTGAACACCTTGGCCTGCGCTGCCAGCAGCATGTCGGGGAAGCCGCCTTCGCCGCTCCTCGCCGCGCCGTAGACCAGGGCACGCGCTGCGGCGAGCTTGATCGACATGTCGGCGAGCTTCCATTGCAGGCCCTGGAACTCGTTGATCGGCCGGCCGAACTGCTCGCGCGTCTCCGACCAGCCCAGCGCCAGGCGATAGGCGCCGTCGGCGATGCCCAGCGCCACCGTGGCGGCGCCGACGCGCTGGCTGTTGTAGGCGTTCATCAGATCGGCAAAGCCCTTGCGCAGGCCGCGCGGCGGGATCACGAGTGCAGACGGCGGCAGCTCCATGTCCTCGAAGGCGATCTCGGCCTCGGGGATGCCGCGCAGACCCATAGTCGGTTCGCGCTTGACGATCTTCAGCCCGGCGGTCTCGTCGCGGATGGCGAGGAAGCCGCCGACGCCTTCCTCGTTGCCCTTCTCGTCGAACACCTTGGCGAAGATCAGGTGCAGGCGCGACACACCGCCGCCGGTGATCCAGTGCTTCTTGCCGTTGACGACGAAGCGGTTGCCCCTGCGGTCGGCGCGCGTGGTCATGCCGCTGGCGTCGGAGCCGGCCTCGGGCTCGGTGATGCAGATCGCCGGCTTGTCGCCGTCGAGCACCATCGCCGCGGCCATCTTCTTCTGGTCCTCGGAGCCATAGGCCATGATCGCGCTGACCGCGCCCATGTTGGTCTCGACGGCGATGCGGCCGGTCACCGAGCACGACGCCGACAGCGCCTCGATCACCAGCACCGCGTCGAGCCAGGTGCGTCCCTGGCCGCCATAGGTGGTCGGGATGGTCATGCCCAGCAACCTGGCGTCCTTGAGCAGCGCGACGTTGTCCCAGGGATATTGCTCGCTGCGATCGACGTCGGCGGCGCGGGCGGCAACCGGGCCATCGGCCAGCTCGCGCGCCTTGGCCTGCAAAGCGGTCTGTAAGGCGTCCAACGCGATACTCATCGCAGTCTCTCCAGCAGGCGTCCGTCGACGCGATGGATCGGCAGCCGCTCGCTGCGGCCGCGGATCTCCATGTCGCCCAGCGACGTGAAGCGGAAGCGCGGCCCGGCGCGCAGCAGGCTGGTCTGTGCCACCAGGATGCGCGTGCCGTGCCGCTTGTTGAGCTCCTGCAGGCGCGCCGCGGTGTTCACCGCGTCGCCCAGCAGGGTATAGCTCAGCCGGTCGCCGGCGCCGATGGTGCCGCCGATCACCAGGCCGGTGTTGATGCCGATGCGCGTGGGCAGGCGCAGGCCGCCGGCGAAGACGCGTTCCTGCGTCGCCTCGACGATCTCCAGTGCCGCGGCGACGGCGGCGGCGGCATGGTCGTCGTTGGCCAGCGGCAGGTTGAAGCTGGCGAACAGGCCGTCGCCGATGAAGGTGTTGACCACGCCGCCGTTGCGCTGGATCGGCGGCAGCACGACGGCGAGGTATTCGTCGAGCGCGGCGATCAGCGCGTCGGGATCGGCGCGCTCCGACAGCGTGGTGAAGCCGTCGATGTCGGTGAACATCAGCGTCGCCTCGCGTGTCTGGCCGCTCAGACGGCCGTCGGCGGATTCCTGCAGCAGCCGGCTGGCGACGCTCTCGCTGACATACTTGCCGAAGGTCTCGCGCAGCTTGTCGCGTTCGCGCAGGCCGACGGTCATCTGGTTGAAACGCGCGGTAAGCTCGCCGACTTCCTCGTTCGACGTCACCGGCAGGCGCACCGAGAGGTCGCCGCCCGCCACCTTCTCGATGCCCCGGTCGAGGCGGCGCAGCGGGTTGGTGAGCGAGCGCGACACCCAGTACAGCACGATCGGCAACACGAAGGCCGACGCGATCAGGTCGACCAGGATCTCGCGCACCAGGCGGTCGCCGGTGTAGCTGATGATCTCGACGGCGATCAGCACCAACGGTGCCACGCTGGAGAAGCCCAGGGCGACGCCGATCTTGAGGCCGAAATTGCCGAAGAACAGGCCGAGGTTCACGCCGTAGCGCCGGAACAGGAAGGAACACAGGCGCTCGAGATAGGCGCTGACGATGAAATAGGTCAGCACGAAGCCCAGCAGGGTCTGCACCACGATGGTCGTGCCGGTGTCGGCCCAGGTCGAGATCGGGATCTCCAGGGCCGTGGCGCCGCCCATCAGGCGGGGAAAGACCATCCGCTCGCTCATG
>CAYNOF010001091.1:0-6394 GCA_964398335.1 uncultured Rhizobiaceae bacterium | reverse complement strand
CACGCACCGCTGTGCGCCAACGAGGGGGTCCTGATTTCGCTCGACCGGCTGCTCGGCGTGCGCTCGGTCGATGCCGCGCGCGGCCGCGCCACCATCGGCGCCGGCACGCGCATCGCCGCGCTCGGCGAGCCGCTGCTGGCACATGGCCTGGCGCTGGCCAACCAGGGCGACATCGACGTGCAGGCGCTGGCCGGCGCGATCTCGACCGGCACGCACGGCACCGGGCCGTCGCTGGGCAGCCTGTCGACCATGGTGCGCGGCTTGCGCCTGATCGACGGGCGCGGCGATCTGATCGACATCGACGAGAGCACGCCGGCGCTGCTGCGGACTGCGTCGGTGGCGATGGGCAGCATGGGCGTGATCCTGTCGGTCACCCTGCAGCTCGTGCCGGCCTACCGGCTGCATGAACGGCTGTGGTCGGCGCCGCTCGAGCAGACGATGGACCGGCTCGACATGCTGATCGCCGCGACCCGGCATTTCGAGTTCTTCTGGCGGCCCGACACCGGCCTGTGCGACTGCAAGGCGCTGCATCCCACCAGCCTGCCGCCCGATCCGATGACCAGCCTCGATGGTCAGCGCATCGACCACAGCTACCGGGTGTTTCCGTCGGTGCGCCAGGTCAAGCATGTCGAGAGCGAATGGTCGGTGCCGGCGGAGAAGGGCCCCGACTGCTTTCGCGAGATCCACGCGCTGATGACCACGAAGTACCCCGACGCGCGCATGCCGGTCGAGTACCGCACCGTGGCCGAAGACAACCTGCTGCTCAGCCCCAATTACGGGCGCCCCGGCGTGACGATCTCGATCCACGAATTCGTCAACCGCGACTGGCTGCCGTTCTTCACCGACGCGCAATCGATCTTCATCAGCCACGACGGCCGGCCGCACTGGGGCAAGTGGCATTCGCTGCGCGCGGTCGACATCGCCAACCTCTATCCGGGGTTCAACGCCTTCCACGCCGCGCGCCGCTCGCTCGATCCCGCGGGCGTGTTCCTGTCGCCCTACATGAGCGGCTTGTTCGGTTGAGCGGCGTTCGCTAGACCCTCCCGGCTGAGAACCCCGACCGCAGGAGCCCCCGTATGAGCCTCGACGTTTCGCGCAGCGACCTGGTGGTCGGCGTGGTGGGCACCGGCGCCATGGGCCGCGGCATCGCCCAGGTCAGTGCCCAGGGCGGCATGCGCACCCTGATGTACGATGCGGCCGCGGGCGGCGCCGCCAAGGCGCGCAGCGCGATCGTCGACCAGCTCAAGAGCCTGGTCGCCAAGCAGCGCCTGACGCAGGAGGATTGCGAGAAGGCCGAGCGCAACCTCGAGATCGCCGAAGGCCTGCAGGCGCTGGCGCCGTGCCACATCGTGATCGAGGCCGTGTTCGAGAACCTCGAGGTCAAGCAGAAGCTGTTCGGCGAGCTCGAGGCGGTTGTCGGCGACGGCACGGTGCTGGCGTCGAACACCTCGTCGATCCGCATCGCCTCGATCGCGCGCAACCTCAAGAAGCGCGATCGGGTCTGCGGCATGCACTACTTCAACCCCGTGCCGCTGATGAAGCTGGTCGAGGTGATCCGCGCCGCCGACACCGCGCCGTGGGTGATCGAGGCGATGGTGGCGCTGGGCAAGCGCCAGACCCGCGTGCCGGTGGTCGTCGGCGATACGCCCGGCTTCCTGGTCAATCTCGGCGGCACGGCGATCGGCACCGAGGGCCTGCGCATCTACCAGGAGGGCCGCGCCACGCCCTCGCAGATCGACGCTGTCATGCGCGATGCCGGCGGCTTCCGCATGGGGCCCTTCGAGCTGATGGACCTCACCGGCATCGACGTGAACTTCCCGGCCCGCAAGATCATCTACGAGGGCTTCTTCCACGACCGCCGCATGACGCCCAGCCCCTATCACGAGGGCCTGTTCCACGCCGGCAAGCTGGGCCGCAAGACCGGCAGCGGCTGGTACGACTACAAGGACGGCAACAAGGTCGATCCCGGCGCCGATCTCGCGAGCGGCGCCAAGGGGGCCGAATATCTCGTCGCCGACGCCGATGCCGATCCGAAGGTGCTCGACCTGCTGCGCGCCGGCGGTGCGGAGGTCTCCGCGCAGGACGACGGCGAGGCGCCGATCATCGTCACGCCGCTGGGTGACGACTGCACCACGGTCTGCGTCGAAGCCGGCCTCGATCCCAAGCGCACGGTGGCGATCGATCCCACCGGCGCCTTCAGCAAGCGCGCCACGGTCATGATGGCGCCGGGCGGCAATGCGGCTTGCCGCGACGCCGTCGCCGCGACGCTGGCCGCCGCGGGTGCGAAGGTCACGGCGATCAAGGACAGCCCGGGCTTCGTGCTGCAGCGCATGCGCGCGATGATCGCCAATCTCGGCTGCGAGATGGCGCAGATCGGCATCGCCTCGGCCGCCGACGTCGACACCGCGATGACCCTGGGCCTGAACTACCCGCAGGGTCCGCTGGCGATGGCCGACGTGATGGGCGTGAAGGAAACCTACCGCATCCTCGAGCGCATCCAGGCGATCACCGGCGACGACCGCTACCGGCCCAGCCAGTGGCTGCGTCGCCGCGCGCTTTTGGGCCTGAGCGCGACGACGGAGGAGTAGGGGACTGTCGTGCCCCTGCGTCACGTCGCCGGCGCTCTCCTGGTCGCGGTGATCTGGGGCTTCAACTTCGCCGCCATCCGCGTCGGGCTGGACTCGTTCCCGCCGCTGCTGATGACGGCGCTGCGTTTCGTCGCCGCGGCGATCCCGGTGCTGTGGCTGGCGCGGCCGGCCAACGCGCCGTGGCCGATCATGATCGCCGTGGCCTTCACCTGGTATGTCGGCCAGTTCGTGTTCCTGTTCTCGGCGATGGCCGAGAGCGTGCCGCCGGGTCTCGCCGCGGTGATCGTGCACACCCAGGCGCCGCTCACCATCGTCTTCGCCCTGCTGATCGGCGAGAAGCCGACGCCCAAGCAGGCCGCCGGCGTCGGCATCGCCGTGCTGGGCCTCGCGCTGATCGGCGCATCCGTGGGCGGCACCGGCATCGGCGGCGTGACGGTGATCGGCTTCGGCCTGGCGCTGATGTCGGCGACCAGCTGGGCGGTCGGCAACATCCTCGCCAAGCGACTGGGCCGCGTCGACCTCAACATGGTGGCCTGGCTCAGCCTGATCGTGCCGCTGCCCTCGCTGGCGCTGTCGCTCTGGCTCGAAGGCCCCGCGACGATCGTCGCTTCGATCATGAACGCCACCTGGTCCGGTTGGCTCGCCATCGCCTATCTCGCGATCATGGCGACCCTGGTGGCCTACCTGATCTGGGGTTCGCTGCTGCGCCTGTATCCCGCCAGCGCCGTGACGCCCTTTGCGCTGCTGGTGCCGGTGATCAGTGCCGTCGTTTCGTATTTCGTCTTCGCCGAGCGCTTCGGACCGCTGCGCCTCTCGGGCATGGCGCTGATCGTCGCAGGCCTGGCGGTGATCGCCTGGCCGGTCTCACGCAGGGCGATGGACGGGCGTGCCGTCGGGCGATAGCCTCGCCCCGAAGACGATCGAGGAACGCCCATGGTGAGCCTGCCCGATGGATTGGCCGTCGTCGTCAAGCGCGACTGCCCGACCTGCGAGCTGATCGCGCCCGTGCTGCGCCAGCTCGCCGGCGGCAAGGAACGGCTCACGGTGCTGACCCAGGACGATCCGACGTTTCCGTCGGGCATCGCCGGCGTCATCGACGACACCGGGCTCGAGACGTCCTGGCATCTCAATATCGAGACCGTGCCCACGGTGATCCGCATCGTCGGCGGCCGCGAGTCAGCCCGTGCCTTCGGCTGGCATCGCGGCGAATGGGAGACGCTCACCGGCGTGCGCGGCCTGGGCGAAGGCCTGCCCGCCGAGCGGCCGGGCTGCGGGTCGAAGACCGTCGATCCCGGCATGGTCGACGAGCTCGAGCTGAAATTCGGCGGCGTCAGCTTCGCCTCGCGCGCGGTCGAGATCGGCGGCTACGAGGACGACGTCGAGGCCTGCTTCGAGCGCGACTGGAGCGATGGCCTGCCCGTCGTGCCGCCGACGCCGGTGCGCGTGCTGCGCATGCTGCGCGGCACGACGCGCGATCCCAAGGAAGTGCTCGGCATGATGCCGCCGGACTACCCGGCCTGCACGGTCGAGAAGGTCGCGATCAACGCCGTGATGGCGGGATGCAAGCCCGAGTACATGCCGGTTCTGCTGGCCGCCGTGGAAGCCGCGCTCGACGACCGCTTCTGCCTGCACGGCGTGATCGCCACGACGATGTACATCGGGCCGATCGTGATCGTGAACGGCCCAGCGCGGCGGCAGCTCGGCATGAATTCCGGCGTCAACGCGCTGGGCCAGGGCAACCGCGCCAACAGCACCATCGGCCGCGCGCTGCAGCTCACCATCCGCAACATCGGCGGCGGCAAGCCGGGCGGCGTCGATCGCGCCACCCTGGGCAATCCCGGCAAGCTCGGCTTCTGCTTCGCCGAGGACGAGGAGGGCATGTCGTGGGATCCGCTCTCGGTCGAGCGCGGCGTCGCGCGCGGCAAGTCGGCGGTCACCGTGTTCGCCGGCTACGGCGTGCAGGGCGTGGTCGACCAGAACTCGCGCACGCCGGAGTCGCTGGCCAGGAGCTTTGCGATGGTGCTGAATTCGGTAACCCATCCCAAGACCTTCCCCGGTCCCGACGTCTTCATCGTCTGCTCGCCCGAGCATCATCGCGTCTTTCGCGATGCCGGCTGGAGCAAGGCGCGGGTGAAGGAGGAACTGCACAAGCTCTGCGTCGTCGAAGCCGACAAGATCGTGCGCGATGTCGATGGCTGCGCCGTCGGCGTGCCGGAGAAGCTCAAGGGCAAGATCCTGCGCAAGTTCCGCCCGGACGGGCTCAACATCGTTCATGCCGGCGGCACGGCGGGCCTGTTCTCCGGCCTTCTGGTCGGCTGGGGCGCGCATGCCGAAATCAATTCCCAACCCGTCACCAGGGAGGTGCGAAGCTGACCATGGAAAACCGGACCCTGCTCGACCCGACAGGCGAGCTCAAGGTCGTGGGCCGCCAGAAGCCGCCCCGGCCCTCGTCGCTCGACGGCGTGACCGTCGGCCTGCTCGACATCGCCAAGGCGCGCGGCAACATCTTCCTCGATCGCCTCGACCAGCGGCTGAGCGAGCGCGGCATTGCGGTGAAGCGCTACGCCAAGGCGACGCCCAGCCGTCTCGCGCCGGTCGACCTTCGCCAGAAGATCGCCGGCGAGGTGCAGGTCGTCGTCGAAGGCCTGGCTGATTGAGGGTCCTGCACAACGTGCAGTCTGCACGACATTGCCGACCTCGAGAGCCGCGGGATTCCGTCGATGGGCGTCGCCACGACTGCCTTCGTCGAAGCCGCCGCGGCGCAAAGCGCAACGCTCGGTTACGAGCCGACCCTGGTCTGGGTGCCGCACCCGATCCAGGATCGCACCGATGACGAGATCCGCCAGATCGCCGACAATGCGTTCGAGGAGATCCTGCGGCGCCTGACCTCGACCTGAGGCAGGTCGCCTCAACGACAAGACAGGATGGCACCCCTATAAGGGCGCCATCGAGGGATAGGGGAGACTTCTTGATGCGCCAGCTTGTGTGCCGTTACGCCGCCGTCGTCGTCCTGGGCGCGTTGAGCGCCTGCGCCGGCGAGCCGCTGGTGCAGCCGATGAACCCGGCCGACGCGCAGGCGGTGCGCGCCGACATGCAGGCGCTGAACCTCAAGGGTGCGGACGCCGACCAGTTCGCCGGGCCGATCGCCTCGCTCTTCCGCTGGGAGTCGACCGAGATCCCGGTGGCGATGGCGTTCGGCGACGGCTTCGACCGCGGCTGCCGCACGCGCACGCAGACCCACTTCAACGCCGTGGCCGCGCAGATCCAGCGCGACACCGGCCTGAAATTCACCCGCGTCGACGATTCGGCCAAGGCGCGCGTGCTGTTCGAGTTCGCGCGCGAGGCCAAGGCCGACAAGGCCTTCCGCGCGCTGTCCAAGGGCGAGGACATCGTCGAGACCTGGAAGAACCCGCACATCGAGGGCGCGCGGCGCTGGGAGGCCTGGCAGCTCTCGGACAAAGCGCGCAAGACCATCGAGCGCGCCTGGATCCTCGACACCGGCTACTATATCGACAACAGCCCCGGTAGCCGCGTCCGGCAATGCAAGCCGTTCGACTTCGGCGTCTACCTCAAGCAGTTCTCCTCGAAGATCGAGATCTCGACGCTCAATTTCGGCATCGAGCGCTTCCAGGAGCCGGCGCAGATCGCGCGCTACGACGCCATGCTGCTGCGCATCTTCTATGCTGAAGGCTCGCGCCCCGGCATGACCGGCCGCGAGCTCGCCGCCCGCATCAAGCTCGCGGTCCAGTAGACGTTCTCCCTTTTTCTCGCCTTCGCGGGGAGAAGGAAATAGGGGGCGTGGACTT
>CAYNOF010001090.1:0-9387 GCA_964398335.1 uncultured Rhizobiaceae bacterium | reverse complement strand
CGGGTCGGCCCGGCCGCCGGGGCCGCGTCCGGGCGCCACCGAGAGCCGCTCGCGCTGACAGTGCTCGGCGAAGTACATGGGGATGTTCTTGCGGGCCTGCGGATCGGTAACGACCTCGACGGTCTCCGTCCCGAGATTGCCCCGAAGCGACCGCATCCAGATCGGGGCGACCTGGCGGATAGCGGCCCGCCGCGCCTCGATGGCGACCCGTCGCGCACTCAGCTCGAGCTCCTCGGCCCCGAGCGAGGAGACCTCGGCCAGAGACGGGTTCACGGCCTTGTACTCGGCGCCGTCGTCGTCCTTCCACGTGAACAGCAAGGTGCCGGGTTCGTCGACGCGCAGATGGAACGAGAGGTACGGGTTGGCCGAGATCGCCGGCTCGAGCCTGGCCTCGAACACCGGCTTGCCGTTGTAGGTCACGGTCATGCTGTTGACGATCTTGCGCGGAATGACCGCACCGGCGGCGTCCTTGCGCTGCCCCGTCTCCATGATGTGCGTGATCAGGGTCTTGACCTCGATGACCTCGCCCTTCTTCGGGCTCGCCGGCACGCGGATGCGCGGCTTGATGTCGTCCGCCATGGTCGTTCTCCCTCAACCGCCGCAGCCGCCGATGGTGACCTTGACCTCGCGGGCCAGGGTCCACAGCGATCCGTCGCTCATCTCGGCCAGCGCGACGATCTTCTGCGTCGAGGCCATGCGCACGCGCAGCTGCACCTCGGCCTTGCCCGCCAGCGGCGTCAGCATGAAGGAAGCGACGCCCGGTGCGGGGTTGCCGTCGCTCACGACGTGGATCGCCTTGACGTAGTCCTTGTCCGTCATCGGGCTGTCGACCGAGACGGTGACCGGCACGGCGTTGCCGTTCTCGGCAATCTCCGGCGCCTTGATGGTGATGCGGCCCTCTTTCGGCTCGCCCTTGGCCAGGCTCTGCAGCAAGGCCCTGGCTGCGTCGGGCGTCGCCGCGGCCGGCCGCGCGGCGAACTGCGCCAGCAGCGCCGCGGCGCCCAGCCCGGTGGCGGCCAGCAGCACGCGACGACGATTGGGGTGATCCATCATGATCCTCCGTCAGTGCCTGATGTTGGGCGCCGTCAGCTTCATGCCCTGGCTCAGGGTCTTCAGGTACAGCTCGAGCGCATCGTACTCCGCCGCGTCGGGCGGCAACTCGTCGGCCCGCACCTGCACGTTGCACCATTGCAGGCGCTTGCGGATGTCCCAGACCTCGCCGGTGCCGCGGCTGGTGCGCCACAGGGGGAAGTGATCCATCTGGCCCTTGCCGTCGCCGACGAACTGGCCGCGCAGCCACTTGTTGCCGCCCTTGTTCACGGCGTGACAGTCGGCGCAGGAGAAGTTGAACTGCCCGATCTTGGTCTCGTACAGCGTCTTGCCGAATTCGTAGACGCGCCTGGCATCGGGACTCGCGACATCGACGGCGATCGGCCGGCCGTTGGACAGCGAATGCAGGTAGACCGAGAGGTCCGTGTTCTCGCGGCCCTGCATCCGGTAGTCGGCGCCGATGGTCGCCCTGGCGTGGCGATCGATGAACTCCTCGACGCCCAGCAGCTTGTTGGCGTTGGCGTACCATTTGGGCATGCGCACCGCCCAGCCGGCGAAGGCCTTGGCGTCGGCGTGACAGGTGGCGCAGCTCTTGCCGTCAGGTCCCGCCTTGGCGAACAGCGCCGCGCCGGAGTCGATGCGATCGGCCGCCGGGTTCACGAAGGGATCGAGCGCATCGCGGTCCTCGACCGGTGTCGGACGCCTGGCCGGATCGTCGAGCGTGCTCTTGAAGGTCGCCGGCGTCTTCAGCGTCTTGAGGAAGGCGACGATGTCCAGAATCTCCTCGCGCGTGTAGAAGCCGTGCGCGCCCCAGGGCGGCATCGCCGAGTCGGGATTGAGGTGGCGCGGATCCCAGACGTAGTTGAACAGGTATTCGTCCGGCCGGCCCGCCGCGCCGATCTCCGACAGATCGGGTCCGGCATTGCCCGGCGTCTCGAGCGATTGCGGTCCCATGATGTGGCAGGCCAGGCAGCCGCCGCCGCGGGCGCGGGAGAACGCCAGCGCCTGCCCCTTCCTGGCATCGCCGGTGATCGGCGTGGCGATCTCGAGCGGCTTGCCCAGGGCCTTCGGCGTGCGCGTGCGCTCGGCCAGGGTGTTGTAGGTGGGCCAGTTCGTCCTGGTCCAGTCGCGGTAGCGCGTCCAGGGCGAGGGCGCGGCCGGGCCCTCGGTATGCAGCGGGACGGGCTGCTGGGCCGCGGCGGGAACCGCGATCAGGGCGAGAAAGAAAAGAACCTCGAGGCGCATCGGGGCGTTACAGGGCATATCGCGCCAGTGCCGTCAAACAATGTATCCTTGGGGCACGCCCAATCCGGCGCATGCGGAGGCCGTCATGAAGGTCCGTATCGAATACTGCAGCGGTTGAGGCTACAAGCCCCAGGCCCTCCGTGTGAGGGACAGGCTTGCCCGGTCCGGGCACACCGACGTCACCCTGACACCCGGCAAGTCCGGGCAGTTCGACATCACCATCGACGACAAGCTCGCCTATACGCGCGCCAGCACGGGGCGTTTCCCGAGCGACGAGGAAATCGACGCCCTCGCCGCGGGGTGAGGCGGCTGTCTATACTCCGCGCGACGGGCGAGGGAGCGCGGGTGTGGTAGCGGCTGACGGAGAGCGTGGCGGCCATTTGGCGACGGCGCTGGAGCGCACCGCCGCCGACTACGACGCCACGCCCTACACATCGCATGCCTTCCCGCTGACCCAGCCGGGCCGGCTGTCGGCGATCGCCCGCATGTTCGGGCTGCGCGCGCCGCCGGTGCCGACGGCGCGGGTGCTGGAGCTGGGCTGCGCCGCCGGCGGCAACCTGCTGCCGCAGGCGCAGCGTTTCCCCGATGCGCAGTTCCTCGGCGTCGACCTCTCGGGCGTGCAGGTCGAGCATGGCCGCCGCCGCCTGGGCCGTCTGGGGCTGAAGAACATCGAGCTGCGCCACGGCAGCATCACCGAGGTCGGCGAGGCCGACGGCGTCTTCGACTACATCATCTGCCACGGCGTCTATTCCTGGGTGCCGGAGCCGGTGCGCGAGGCGATCCTGCGCATCGTCGCCACGCGGCTCTCCGACACCGGCGTGGCGATCGTCAGCTACAACGTGATGCCCGGCTGGCACCTCAAGCGCATCGTGCGCGACGCCATGCTGGCGCATGCCGCGCATATCCCCGACCCGGCGCAGAAGGTCGGCCAGGCCAAGGCGCTGATGAACTTCCTCAAGGACAAGGTGGCGCAGACCACGCCCTACGGCAACGCGCTGCGCGCCGAGGCGAGCTTCCTCGCCAACCAGCGCGACGATTACGTGCTGCACGAATTCCTCGAGGCCGAGAACGCGCCCTGCACCGTCACCGAGTTCGTGCTCGCGGCCGAGAGGCACGGCGCCAGCTATCTCGCCGAGACCGAGATCCACACCATGCTGGCCGAGACCTACGGCGAGGACACCGCCAAGGTGCTGCGCGAGCTGGCCGGCAACCGGCTGCTGCCGCTGGAGCAGTACATCGACATCCTCACCGGCCGCACCTTCCGCCAGACCATCCTGGTGAAGACCGAGCAGGCGCGCCGCGCGCAACGCATGCTCGAGCCGATGCGGCTGATGGACCTGCACCTGTCGGGCAAGTTCCGCCTCGAGCCCGAGCGCACCAGCACCGGCGCCTTCCTGTTCAAGGACGCCGCCGAGCGCACCTTGACCACGTCGAGCGCCTCGGTCGCCACCGCCCTCGAAGCGCTGGCGGCGCGCTATCCGGCGACCGCCGAGCCGCGCGAGCTCATCGCCATCGCCACGCGCTGGGCCGACCAGCCGGCGGCGCAGGAAGCGGCTGTCCTCGATGCGCTGTTCCGCATGGCCAATGTCGGCATGATCGATTTCACGACCGTGCCCCTGCGCACCGGCCTGGCCACGGCCGAGCGCCCGGTTGCCTCGGCCTTCGCCCGTCTCGACGCCATCGAGAACTCGGCCTACACCGCCAGCCTGCGCCACGAGGCGATCAACATCGACGTGCCGATGCGCGCTTTGCTGCCGCTGCTCGACGGCACGCGCGATCGCGCCGGGCTGACCGACGGCGTGCTGCGCATCGTCGCCGAGGGCGGCCTGCAGCTCCTGCGCGACGGCCGGCCGGTCGAAGGCGATGAGGCGCGCCGCAAGGCCGCCGCCGAATTCGTCGAAGCCACGCTCAAGACTCTCGAGAGCAGCGCGCTGCTCGAACCCACCTGATCCGCCATCCCTCGCCTCGCCCGGGATGACGGAAGCCGCAAGAGGATCACCGATGAAGTACGTTCCGCTCGGCCGCTCCGGCCTGATGGTCAGCCGCGTCTGCCTCGGCGGCAATTCCTGGGGCGCCAAGGGCCGCCGCCCCTGGGGCAAGTTCGATGCCGACGAGGCGCCGGCCTATTTCAGGCGCGCGCTCGACGTCGGCATCACCTTCTTCGACACCGCCGACGCCTACAATCTCGGACGGTCGGAAGAGATCGTCGGCGAATCGCTGATGAAGATGGTGCCGCGCGACGAGCTCGTGCTGTCGACCAAGACCGGCGTCAAGATGAGCGACAAGCCCAACGACGCGGGTGTCGGCCGCAAGCATCTGATGTCGGCGATCGATGCGCAGCTCAAGCGGCTGAAGACCGACTACATCGACGTCTATCACGTCCATCGCCTCGATCCGCACACGCCGCTCGAGGAGGCGATGTACTCGCTCGACACGCTCGTGCGCTCGGGCAAGGTGCGCTACGTCGCCGGCTCGACCATGCCGGCCTACAAATTCGCGCAGATGTGCACGCTCGCGGACTGGAAGGGCTATGCCAAGCCCATCGCCATGCAGAACCTCTACAACATGGTGCAGCGCGAGGAGGAGCGCGAGATGAACCGGCTCTGCCTCGAGCAGGGCGTCGGGCTGATCCCCTACTCGCCGCTGGCGCGCGGCTTCCTCGCCGGCAATCGTTCGCGCTCGGGCGGCGGCGAGACCGAGCGTGCCAAGACCGACTCGCTGGTGAAGGCCGACACCTGGCGCGATTGCGACTGGACCATCGTCGAGGCGGTGAAGGACATCGCGCAGAAGCGCGGCTGCAAGCCGACGCAGGTCGCGCTGCTGTGGCTGTGGTCCAAGCCCTACATGGCCTCGCCGATCATCGGCGCCACGCAGCTCGAGCAGCTCGACGACGCCGCGGCCGCGACCGCGATGCCGGCATTGTCGGCCGAGGAGATCGCGGCGCTGGAGACGCCCTATCAATTCCGCGTGTCCCCGGAGAACTGAGACATTGCCGCGGTAGACCGCGCTGCGGCGGCGTGCCTAAGAGGGCGCGTCGCAACCCCAGCGCGGAGAATGCGCCATGACCGAAGCCGGCCGCTTCATCTGGTACGAGTTGGCCACCACCGACACCGGTGCCGCGAAGGCCTTCTATACGAAGGTCGTGGGCTGGAGCACCGAGGACATGTCGGGCGGTCCGATGCCGTACACGCTGTTCACCGTCGAGCCGGGCCGCGGCGTCGGCGGGATGATGACGCTGCCCGACAATTTGAAGAAGATGGGCGTGCCGCCGCATTGGCTGGGCTACGTCATGGTCGACGACACCAATGCCAGCACGGCCAGGGCCAAGAGCCTGGGCGCCACCGTGCATCACGAGCCGATGGACATTCCCAATGTCGGACGCTTCTCGGTGATCCAGGATCCGCAGGGCGGCGTGGTGGCGCTGTTCAAGCCGACGCCGCCACCGGGTGGCGCGCCGGCCGAACTGGAGCCTGGCCGCACCGGCACCACGGGCTGGCACGAGCTCTACGCCAACGATGGCGCCAAGGCGCTCGACTTCTACAGCGCGCTGCTGGGCTGGAAGAAGTTCGACACCATGGACATGGGCGAGATGGGCCAGTACCACATCTTCGGCACGCCGGGCGCGGCCATGCCGATGGGCGGCATGATGACCAAGCCGGCGCAGGTGCCGGCGCCCTACTGGACCTACTACTTCCATGTCGGCGACATCGACGCCGCGGCGGGCCGCGTGAAGGCAGGCGGCGGCCAGGTGCTGATGGGTCCGATAGAAGTGCCCGGCGGCGACTGGATCATCCAGGGCATCGACCCGCAGGGCGCAGCCTTCGCGCTGGTCGGCAAGAAGGGCGGCTGATCAGCTCACGCGCTCGATCAGCGCCTGCGCGGCGGCGGGGTTGCGCACCTTCGCCCCCGAGATGAAGTAGACGAAGACGTCGCCGCGCTTGGCCCAGGCCTTGGCCTGCTTGGCCCATTTGTCGAGATCGGCGGGCTTGTAGCCGGTCTTCACCTTGTCCTCGGTGCGCATCAGCCGGGCATAGGTGAAGTCCGCGGTGGGCTCGTCGATCGCCGGGAAGTCGTCGTCATCGGCGAAGATGATCGCCACGTTGTGCTTGCGCGCGAGATCGTAGAACGCCTTGTCCTTGAAGGTCTCGTTGCGCACTTCGAGCGCGTGGCGCAGCGTGTGCCCGCCGACTTCCCTGGGCAGCAGCTCGAGGAAGTTCCCGATGTCCTCGGCATCGAACTTCTTGGTGCCCATGAACTGCCAGTTGATCGGCCCCAACCGGTCGTTCAGCTCGACCAGCCCCTGCTCGACGAAGCGCCTGATCGAATCGGCGGCGTCGGCGAGCTGGCGGCGGTTGGTGCAGAATCGCGAGGCCTTCATCGAGAAGACGAAGCCTTCCGGCGTCTCCTCGCGCCACTTCGCCCAGCTCGCCGGCTTGAAGCTGGAATAGTACGTGCCGTTGATCTCGATCGAGGTCAGCTTGCTCGCGGCGTATTGCAGCTCCTTCTTGTGCGTCAGTCCCTCGGGATAGAACACGCCGCGCCACGGCTCGAAGGTCCAGCCGCCGATGCCGACATAGATCTTGCCGCCTTTGGCCTTCGCCGGGGCCATCAGCGGATCTCGACGTCTTCCCAGAAGCCGATCCAGTGGTCGACCGGCTTCATCCTCTCGAGCGGCGCCTCGTAGGACCAGGCGGCGCGATCGCTGCGCCGGGCGGCATCGACCACGTCGTAGAACTGCACGCCGTGCGGGCATTTCAGATCGTTCGCCGTCTTCGGCGAAACCTTGAGCAGTTCCATCTTCACGGTATCGCGCGGGAAATAGCGGTATCCGCCGACTTCGAGCGTACGATCGCTGTCGGCGATCACCTCGCCACGCCAGATCGCCTGCATGATGGCCTCCTGCGAAAGAGGATCGATGGGCCGCAGTCTAGCCTGCCGGCGCCTACTTCTCCATCTGCGCCTTGAGCCTGGCGAGACCGGTGTCGAACTCCTTGCCGATCATGGTGTCGATGTTCATGAAGATGCCCATCAGCTTGGACATATAGGGACTCGGGCCGAAGATTGCCCAGGTCACGACGGTCGAATCGCCTCTGGGCTCGAGGATGAATTCCGCCATGTTGTTGGCCGGGAACGGCGCGATGAAATCGAGCTTCATCAGCACCTTGGTCGGCGGGCTCGATTCGACGATCTCCATGCGGCCATGGCCGACCTGCTTGTTGCCTTCCCACTCGTATTTCGCGCCCTTGCCGCTCGGCTCGCCACTGTAGGTGCGCTTCATCGCCGGGTCCTTGGCCTCCCAGGGCGACCAGCTCTGCTGGGCGCGAAGATCGTTGACCTGCGGGAAGATCTTGTCGGCCGGTGCCCTGATGGTGATCGAGCGCTGCACGCGGAAGCTGTCGGGGCGTGTCGCGGCATAGATCAGCAAGCCGATCACCACGACGGCGACGACGGCAAGGACGATCAGGATGATCTTGAGCATGGCGGTCTCTTTCAGTCGTCGATGGCCTGGTACGCGGACGTCCAGAAATCGGTGAAGGCCCTGGGCGAGAGCGAATCCATCATGCGCTGGGTCAGCAGCACGCCCACCAGATCCTCGGCCGGGTCACTGTGCGCCGACGTACCGTAGCCGCCGTCCCAGCCGAACCGGCCGGGTCCGAACAGGTCCGCGCGCCTTGTCACCACCGCCATGCCGAAGCCCCAGCCGGCACTGTCGCCGAAGAACAGCGAGGCGTCTTCCTTCTGCTTCGCCGTCAGCTGATCAGTGGTCATCAGTTCGACCGAGGGACGCGACAGGATGCGGCCGCCGGCACAGCGCCCTTTGTCGAGCATCATGCGGCAGAACTTCAGGTAGTCGTCGGCCGTCGACAGCAGCCCGCCACCGCCGGCCTCGAACATCGCGGGCTGCGCGTACTTCGCGGCGGCCGCATCGTCGACCACGACGAGCTTCTTCGTCTTCTGATCGAAGCGATGCACCTCGGGCATGCGCGCGACATTCGCCGCCGGCACGTCGAAGCCGGTATCCTTCATGCCCAGCGGCTCGAAGATACGCTCGCGCATGAAGCTGCCGAGCGACTGGCCCGAGACGCGCGCGATCAGCACGCCCAGCGCCTCCGATCCGGTGTGGTACAGCCACTGCTCGCCCGGCTGACACGCCAGCGGCAGCGCGCCGAGGCGCTTCATGTACTCATCGGCCGTGATCCTCACCCGGAACGGGCTGGGCGCCACGCCGGCTTCGTTCATCGCCTTCTGGATCGGCGGATTGGCGGGACTCATGATCGCGCCGAAGCCGCACCGGAAAGTCAGCAGGTCGCGCAGGGTGATCGGACGCTGCGCCGGCACGGTGTCGTCGAGCGGCGCGTCCAGGCGCTTCAGCACCTGGCGGTTGGCCAGCTCGGGCAGCCACGCGTCGACCGGATCGTTGAGCCGCAGCCGGCATTCCTCGACCAGGATCATCGCCGCCGCCGCGGTGATCGGCTTGGTCATCGAGGCGATGCGGAAGATCGTGTCGCGCCGCATCGGCGCGCCGCCGCCCGCCGCCATGGTGCCGTGCGCCTCGACGATGGTCTCGCCGCGCCGGCTGACCAGCGTCACCAGTCCGGCCACGTCGCCGCGTTCGACGTGGCCCGCCATGGTCGCATGCATGCGCTTCAGGCGCGCCGCCGAGAAACCGCCGCTCATGGCCCGCCCCTCAGGCGTCGACGAAGACCTTGAACCCGCCATAGGTCATGCGCTTCATGTCGAAGGGCATGGCCGCGCCATCCATATGCAGGCGCGGATCCTTCATCACCTTGGCGTTGATCCGGTCGCGCTGCGCCTTGGACTTGTAGGTGATCCACGAGAACACCACCGTCTCGCCCGCCCTCGCCTTGGCGAGCTTGAGGAACGGCGTGCCCCACTTGATCTTCAAGTCGTCGCCGACGCACTCCTTGTAGTCGAGCGCGCCGTACTCCTTCCAGATCCTGCCGGCCTTGACGGAGATCTTCCTGTAGGCCGCGAGCTGCTTCTTCGGCACCGGGATCACGAAGCCATCGACATAGGTCATTGGACTGCTCCTCGGCCGCGAGCGCTCATTAATTAACTCATGAGTTAACT
>CAYNOF010001089.1:0-1120 GCA_964398335.1 uncultured Rhizobiaceae bacterium | reverse complement strand
AGGATCCGATCCCGCACGCCTACGAGCTGGAGGTCAGCTCGCCGGGCATCGACCGGCCGCTGACGCGGCGCAAGGACTGGACACGCTGGGCGGGCCACGTGGCCCGCGTCGAGCTCGCCGAGCCGGTCGACGGCCGCCGTCGCGTCAAGGGCGTGATCCTGGGCCTCGAGAACGACATTGCCCGCCTCAGGACGGACGAGGGTGGCGAGATCGCCATCCCGCTGTCGGCGGTGCATCGGGCGAAGTTGGTGCTGACTGATGCGTTGATCGAAGAGAGTTCGAAGTCCGACGACGCCGGCGCGGGAACACGCGCTGCGGCGTCGGCACACTGATCGGATGGGAGCGATGACATGGTAACGACCGCAGACATCCCCCGCCTGGAAATGCTCCAGGTCGCGGACGCGGTGGCGCGCGAGAAGAGCATCGACCGCGAGGAGGTCCTCGAGGCGATGGAGCAGGCGATCCAGAAGGCCGGCCGTTCCAAGTACGGCCTGGAGCACGACATCCGTGCCGAGATCGACCGCCGCAACGGCGAGATCCGCCTGCTGCGCTTCATGCAGGTCGTCGACGTGGTCGAGAACGAGGCGACGCAGATCGCGCTGCCCGAGGCGCAGCGGCGCAATCCCGAGGCGCAGGTCGGCGACTTCCTCACCGACGAGTTGCCGCCGATCGATTTCGGCCGCATCGCCGCGCAGACCGCCAAGCAGGTGATCACCCAGCGCATGCGCGAGGCCGCGCGCAAGCGGCAGTACGAGGAGTTCAAGGACCGCGTCGGCGAGATCGTCTCGGGCGCCGTCAAGCGCGTCGATTTCGGCAACGTCATCGTCGACCTGGGCGGCCGCGCCGAGGCCATCATCCGCCGCGACGAGAGCATCCCGCGCGAGGCGCTGCGGCCCAGCGACCGCGTGCGTGCCTATATCTACGACGTGCGCGAGGAGCCGCGCGGCCCGCAGATCTTCCTGTCGCGCACCCATCCGCAGTTCATGGCCGCCCTGTTCAAGCAGGAAGTGCCGGAAATCTACGACGGCATCATCGAGATCAAGGCGGTGGCGCGCGATCCGGGCAGCCGCGCCAAGATCGCGGTGCTGAGCCACGACAGCAGCATCGATCCGGTCGGCGC
>CAYNOF010001088.1:0-1677 GCA_964398335.1 uncultured Rhizobiaceae bacterium | reverse complement strand
TATTGCGAGCCCGGCGGCTTCCACATCGACCCCGCCGTGCCGGTCGCGCGCGCGGTCATCACCCATGGCCATGCCGATCATGCCCGCGCCGGGCATGGCGCGACCTTCTCCACGCCGGAGACCGCCGCCATCATGGCCTTGCGCTACGGCCGGGACCATGCGGCGCGGATCGAGACCGCGGCGTATCGGCAGGCGACCAAGATCGGCGACGTCACCGTGACCCTGCTGCCGGCGGGACACATCCTCGGCAGCGCGCAGATCGTGCTCGACTGGCAGGGCGCGCGCATCGTGGTTTCGGGCGACTTCAAGCGACGGCGCGATCCGACCTGCCCGCCCTTCGAGCCGGTGAAGTGCGACGTGTTCATCACCGAAGCGACGTTCGCGCTGCCGGTGTTTCGTCATCCACCCGACAGTCATGAGATCGGCCGGCTGCTGCAGTCGCTCAAGACGTTTCCCGAGCGCTGCCATCTTGTCGGCGTCTACGCCCTGGGCAAATGCCAGCGCGTGATCCGGCTGCTGCGCGAGGCTGGTTACGACAAACGCATCTGGCTGCACGGCGCGCTGATCTCGTTGTGCGACCTCTACACGCGCGAGGGCGTGGACCTCGGCGACATCGCGCCGGTCGGCGAGATGGGCCGCAATCCCAAGGACGACCTGTTCGGCCGCGATGTCTTCAAGGGCGCCATCGTGCTTTGCCCGCCGGGGGCGCTCAGCGATCGCTGGTCCAGGCGGTTTCCCGATCCGCTGCCGGTGGCGGCGTCGGGCTGGATGCGCGTGCGCGCCCGGGCGCGGCAGCGGGGCGCCGAGCTGCCGCTGGTGATCTCCGACCATGCCGACTGGGACGAGCTCTGCCGCACCATCCGCGACGTGCAGGCGCCCAGGCTCTGGGTGACGCATGGCCGCGAGGACGCGCTGGTCTACCAGGCCCGCAGCATGGGCATCGAGGCCGAGGCGCTGCACGTCGCCGGCCGCGAAGAGGAAGGCGCGTAGGCCGCATGCAGCGTTTCGCCGAGCTGCTCGATTCGCTGGCCTTCCAGCCGGCGCGCAACGCCAAGCTGCGGCTGATCACGACCTATCTCGCGTCGACGCCCGATCCCGACCGCGGCTACGCGCTGGCGGCGCTGACCGGCACGCTCGACCTGCCCAACGCCAAGCCGGCACTGCTGCGCGAGTTCGGCGTGCAGCGCCTGGGCGAGACGCTGTTCACGCTGTCCTACGACTATGTCGGCGACCTCGCCGAGACGCTGTCGCTGGTCTGGGACGCCAATGTCAAACCCGATGCCGGCGAGACTGGACCGCAAGCCGGCCACAACCGCCCGCCGCCATCACTGGGCGAGGTCGTCGACCGCCTGCGCCTGACGTCGAAGCGCGAGACGCCGCGGCTGATCGAGACCTGGCTCGACGAACTGGACGCCACCGGCCGCTGGGCGCTGATCAAGCTGGTCACCGGCGCGCTACGCGTCGGCGTCTCGGCGCGACTCGCCAAGCAGGCGGCGGCCGATCTCGGCGGCGTCAGCGTCGACGACGTCGAGGAGGTCTGGCACGGCCTGAAGCCGCCCTATCTCGACCTGTTCGCCTGGGCGGACGGCCTGGCGAAACGCCCCGAGCACGGCGCGCTCGCGCCGTTCCGGCCGGTGATGCTGTCCCATCCGGTCGAGGAGGGCGATTTCGCCCGGA
>CAYNOF010001087.1:0-7991 GCA_964398335.1 uncultured Rhizobiaceae bacterium | reverse complement strand
CACTAACGCCTCTTGTAGATGGTGTAGCGCTCGACATCCATGAAGTGTTGATAGTGCTCGAAAGCCTGGGCGAAACGCGAGTTGCGCTGGAAATACTCGAGGTAGCTGAAGGTGCGGCCCTGGCATTGCGGGATGCCGGCGATGCGGTCGACGATCAGCAGGTCGGGCTTTTCGCGCTCGAAATCCTCCGACACCGACTCGTAAACAAAGCGCTCGGCGTCCTGCATGTCCTCCGGCGCGGTGTAGAGCGTGGCGAATTCCTCGCAGTCGGCATAGATGCCCTGCAGCACCCACATGGTTTGGAAGCGCATCGCCATGCGGGCATGCGCATAGTTGATCATCGGGTAGTGCGGATAGATGCCGGGCGAGAGGATCAGCAGGGTGCGGTTGGGCGCGTTGCGCTCGACGATGTGCAGCAGCACGCCGGAGATGCTGTCCTGGAAGTCGCGCTGCTTGTGGAACGGCGTCATCGACAGCGCCGCCTGGAAATAGAGCAGGATCAGGAAGGTGGCGCCGATCGCCGCCACCGGCCGGCGATGCCCCTCGCGGCTGAGCGGCAGGTAGCGGTCGACCATCTGCGACAGGGTCACGGCGGCGAGCAGGATCGCCGAGCCCAGCGCCGGCATGACGTGATAGGGCCAGCCCTTGGCCTGCGCCGCCGCCGCCAGTGCCGCGCCCACGCCATAGGCCACGATCACCCGCGCCGCCACGGTGCGTGACAGGAAGATCGCCAGCGCGCCCAGCAGCAGCAGCGCCAGCAGGGTCGGCAGCACCGTGGGACCCAGCAGCACCTGCCGCCACGTCGTCTCGCCCATCACGGCATAGGAATCGAACATGATCGGCAGCACGAAGCGCCCGTAGTTCGGCGTCAGCAATGCGATGTAGGCGAGATGCGCCAGGGCGATGCCGCCGACGATCCACGGCACCGGATCGCGCAGCATCGGCCGGATGCCGCGGTGGACCAGCACATAGGTCTCGACCGCCAGCGGGATCAGCATGAAGTGCGGCTTCTGCGCCAGCGCGATGCCGGCGCAGATCGCCACGCCCCAGATGAAGGCACGCGACAGGCGGCCCTCGGCGCCCTCGGCGCGCGCGCTGGCGAGCAGCACGTAGGGCGCCATGGCGATCATCAGCAGGTGCTCGCGCTGCCCGAAATTCTCGTTGGGCAGCACGATGAACAGGAACAGCAGGGTCGGCGGCACCACCGCCTCGGTCAGCGGGTGCGCCAGCGAGGGCACGACATGCACCAGCTTGCGCGAGGCGAGGAACGAGGCGGCGATGGCGGCGAAGAAGCACAGCGTGAACCAGGTCATCGCCGTCCAGCCGAGGAACGGCGTGGCGCGCGACAGCAGCTCCGGGATGGCGTGCAGCGCGAAGACCAGCGGCAGGTTCACGTCGATGATGTCGACATAGAGCCGCTCGCCGTTGACCCAGCGATGGGCGATCTCCAGCAGGCAGCCGACGTCGTGGTTGATCGGCGGATAGAGGTAGCCGATCGCCCAGCCGGCCGGCACGAGGATCAGCAGCAGCTTGATCAGCCGGTCGGTGACGTCCGGCAGCCCGTCGCCGCCGCCCAGCCACCGGCGCGGCGAAGGCAGCGGCGCCGTCGCAACCTCGCGCGGCCGCTCGGCGGAGGCCGGCGGCTTCGGCGGATGAGGATCGGGCAGGTGGGTGTCCACGAGGGGAATTGTCTTCTGGCGTCACAAAGTATCAGAGGCCATCCGGCGCTGCCATCGTGGCCGGACCATGGCATGGTGGATCGATGGAGCGCCGCGAATACGAGAAGATGGCCGCCGTCGAGGATAGCCTGTGGTGGTACCGCGGCCTGCGCGCGCTGGCGGGCGAGCTCTTCGCGCGTCATGCCGCAGGGCGAGAGGAGCCGATCGTCGATGCCGGCTGCGGCACCGGCGGCCTGCTCGCCAGGCTCGTCGCATCGGGGCTGCGGCCGGCGCCGCTGGGCCTGGAATACGATCCGATGGCCGCCGGCATCGCCGTCGCCAAGAGCGGCCGGCCGGTGGCGGTGGGCTCGGTCAACGCGCTGCCCTTCGCGGACGCAACACTGTCGGGCATGTTCAGCCTCGACGTGCTGTGCCACCGCATGGTCGAGCCCGACCGCGCCCTGGCCGAGGCGCATCGCTGCCTCGAAACCGGCGGAATCCTGCTGCTAAACCTGCCGGCCTATCGCTGGCTGGCCTCGGCGCCTGATGCGCGCGTGCACAATGCGCGACGCTTCGGGCGCGGCGAGGCGGTCGGATTGCTGGAGGCGGCCGGCTTCCGCATCAGGCGCGCGACGCACTGGAACAGCTTCCTGTTTCCCCTCATGGTGCTGCGTCGCCTGCTGTCGCGAGGCGATGGCGAGAGCGACGTGCGGCCGTTTCCGGCGCCGCTCGACGCGCTGTTCGGCGCCATCGTGGCGCTCGAGCGGCGGCTGATTGGTTGGGGTCTCGACCTGCCCTTCGGCGGGTCGATCATGCTGGTCGCGGAGAAGAAATGAATGCGCCCTATGCGCTGAGCGTCGTGATCCCGGTCTACAAGGGCGCCGCCAGCATCGGCGAGCTGGTCGAGGCGCTGCGCGCGCTCGACATCGCGGGCGGCCTGGAGATCGTGCTGGTGGTCGATGGCAGCCCCGACGACAGCGTCGAGGTCTGCCGCCGCCTGATGCGGCAACCCGGCGCACCGATCACCCTGGTGAACCTCAGCCGCAATTTCGGCGAGCACAACGCGGTCATGGCCGGCCTGGCGCAGGCGCGCGGCGCCTACACCATCACCATGGACGACGACCTGCAGAACCCGCCGGAGGAAGTGAAGCGCCTGTTCGAGCACACGCGCGACGGCGGCTACGACCTCGTCTACACCTACTACGCCAGCAAGCAGCATGCGGCCTGGCGCAACCTCGGCAGCGCCTTCACCAACTGGTGCGCCGACCGGCTGATCGACAAGCCCAAGGGCCTCTATCTGTCGAGCTTCCGCTGCATGAACGCCTTCGTGCGCGAGCAGATCGTGCCCTATGCCGGTCCCTATCCCTATGTCGACGGCCTCCTGATGCAGGTGACGCAGAACATCGGCCGGCTGCAGGTCATGCACCTGCCGCGCGCCGTGGGACGCACCAACTACACGCTGCGCCGGCTGGTGCGGCTGTGGCTGTCGATGTTCCTGAACTTCTCGGTGATGCCGCTCAGGCTCGCCAGCCTCACCGGCATCGGGTTGTCGGCGCTGGGCTTCCTGGGCTTCGTGGCCGTCCTGATCGAGGCGCTGGTCAAGCGCGACCTGCCCACCGGCTGGGCCTCGACCATGTCGGCGATCGCGCTGCTGGCCGGCGTGCAGCTGCTGATCCTGGGCGTGATGGGCGAATATCTCGGCCGCATGTTCCTCACCGCCAACCAGAAGCCGCAATACATCGTGCGCGAGGTGCTGCGCGCCGACAGCGCGGCTCAAAGCGCGCTCGATTCGTCGCGTACTCCCGCCAATCTCACTGCCGTGCGCTAGGACGAGCCGACCATGTGGCCTTACTACGCAGCGCTTGCCGGCGGCGTCGTCACCGGCATCGGCGGGCAGATGCTGCTGAAGGTCGGCGCCAGCGCCGACAATCTCATCGCCCAATTGCTGCGGCCCTCGACCCTCATCGGCCTGTTCCTCTACGGCGTGGCGGCGTTCCTCTACATCATCGCGCTGCGCAAGCTGCCGTTGTCGGTGGCCTTCCCCAGCGTGTCGCTGAGCTACGCCATCGTCGCCGTGCTCGGCCACTGGCTGTTCAACGAGCCGTTCGGCTGGCAGCAGATCGCCGGCATCGTGCTGATCATGGGCGGCGTGTTCCTGGTCAACCAGCACTGACCTCGTCCTGAGGAGCGGCCCGCAGGGCCGCGTCTCGAAGGACGGCCAACCGCACCATCTCGCAGGTCGCCCATGCGTCGAGACGCCCGCTACGCGGGCTCCTCAGCATGAGGTCGTGTTCCGCGCTACGGACCGCCGGCCTTCCGCCTCCACCGCCATCGCGCTAAGCGTGGCGCGCAGATCAGGCGGAGGACGGCAATGGACTACGAGCAGATCCAGTACGCGGTGAAGGACCAGATCCTCACCATCACGCTCAACCGTCCCGACAAGCTCAACGCCTTCACCGGCCGCATGCTCTCGGAGCTGCTCGATGCGCTCGACCGCGCCGACCGCGACGACGATGTGCGCGCCATCGTCTTCACCGGCGCGGGCCGCGGCTTCTGCGCCGGCGCCGACCTCTCCGGCGGCGCCAACACCTTCAACGCCGAGAATCGCGGGCCGGTCGATCCCGGCCTCGACGGCCATCGCGACGGCGGCGGCCTGCTCACCTTGCGCCTCTACGACTGCCTCAAGCCGACCATCGCCGCCTGCAACGGCCCGGCGGTGGGCGTCGGCATCACCATGCAGCTCGCCATGGACGTGCGGCTGGCGTCGGAAGCGGCGCGTTACGGTTTCGTGTTCACCCGTCGCGCCATTGTGATGGAAGCCTGTTCGAGCTGGTTCCTGCCGCGCCTGGTCGGCCCGCAGCAGGCGCTGGAATGGGTGATGACCGGCCGGGTCTTCGCCGCCGACGAGGCGCTGAAGGGCCGCCTGGTGCGTTCGGTCCACAAGCCCGACGAGCTGTTGCCGGCGGCCTATGCGCTGGCGCGCGAGATCGCCGACAACACCGCGCCGGTCGCGGTGGCGCTCAACCGCCAGATGATCTGGAAGATGCTGGGCGCCGACCACCCGATGGAGGCGCACAAGGTCGACTCCAAGGGCATCTACGCCCGCGGCAAGTCGGAAGACGTCAAGGAAGGCGTGGTCGCCTTCCTCGAGAAGCGGCCGGCGAAGTTCCCGATGAAGGTCACGTCGGGCATGCCGAGCTACTTCCCCTGGTGGAAGGAGCGCAGCTTCGGCTGAGGGCCAGGGGGCCTCCGGCGCCCCGTTCCGACATGGCAGATGCGGCAAGGTGGCCCGGCGGACGACTCCCCCGCCGCCGCCAACGCGGCGTATAATGGTTCGCAAATGGGGTGGTGGAGCGAAGATCAGGGGCGTAGGTCGCGCCGGCGGTGGCGCCCATGATCGGGCTCGTCCGCATCGCACTCGCCAGGCCCTACACCTTCGTCGTGATGGCGGTGCTCATCATGATCGTGGGTCCGTTGTCCGCGCTGCGCACGCCGGTCGACATCTTCCCCGAGATCCGCATCCCCGTCATCGCCGTGGTCTGGCAGTACACCGGCCTGCCGCCGGACCAGATGGCGGGGCGCATCCTGGGACAGTACCAGCGCGCGCTCACCACGACGGTCAACGACATCGAGCGCATCGACGGCAACTCCTACACCGGCATCGGCATCGTGAAGATCTTCTTCCAGCCGGGCGCCGACATCCGCACCGCCAACGCACAGGTCACCGCGATCTCGCAGACCGTGCTGAAGCAGATGCCGCCGGGCATAACCCCGCCGCTGATCCTCAACTACAACGCAGCCACCGTGCCGATCATCCAGATCGCGCTGTCGGGCAAGGGGCTGAGCGAGCAGGCGCTGGGCGACCTCGCCATCAACACGGTGCGCACGCCGCTGATCACGGTGCCGGGCGCGGCCATCCCGTACCCGTTCGGCGGCAAGACGCGGCAGATCCAGATCGACCTCGATCCCGAGGCCCTGGCGGCGCGCAACCTCTCGGGCCAGGACGTCGCCAACGCGCTGGCGGTGCAGAACCTGCTCACTCCCGTGGGCACGCAGAAGATCGGCAGCTTCGAGTACACGATCCAGCTCAACACCGCGCCGGTGCAGTTCGCGGCGCTCGCCGACCTGCCGATCGGCGTGTTCAACGGCACCGTGGTCTACATCCGCGATGTCGCCACGGTGCGTGACGGCAACCCGCCGCAGACCAATATCGTGCACGTCGAGGGCAACCGCTCGGTGCTGCTGCAGATCCTCAAGAACGGCACGAACTCGACGCTGGCGATCATCCAGGGCATCAAGCAGCAGCTCGAGGACATGCGCGCCTCGCTGCCCGACAACCTCGAGGTCGCGCCGATCGGCGACCAGTCGCTGTTCGTCAGCGGCGCGATCAGCGGCGTGGCCCACGAGGGCCTGATCGCCGCGGCGCTCACCAGCCTGATGATCCTGCTGTTCCTGGGCAGCTGGCGCTCGACCGTCATCATCGCCACGTCGATCCCGCTCGCCGTGATGGGCGCCGTGGCCCTGCTCGCCGCCTTCGGCGAGACGCTCAACATCATGACCCTGGGCGGCCTGGCGCTGGCCGTCGGCATCCTGGTCGACGACGCCACGGTCACCATCGAGAACATCAACTGGCATCTCGAGCAGGGCAAGGACGTCGAGACCGCGATCCTCGATGGCGCCCAGCAGATCGTGACGCCGGCCTTCGTGTCGTTGCTGTGCATCTGCATCGTCTTCGTGCCGATGTTCTTCCTGCAGGGCGTGGCGCGCTTCCTGTTCGTGCCCATGGCGATGTCGGTGATGTTCGCCATGACCTGCTCGTTCATCCTGTCGCGCACCCTGGTGCCGACGATGGCGAAGTACCTGCTGAAGCCGCACGCCGGGCATGGCCACGCGCCGCCGCCGTCGCGCAATCCGCTGGTGCTGTTCCAGCGCGGCTTCGAGCGGCGCTTCGAGGCCGTCCGCGGCTTCTATCGCACGGCGCTGACCGGCTTCACCGGCCGGCCGGTGCTGTTCATGACGCTGTTCATGGCCTTCGTCCTGGCCTCGTTCGCGCTGACGCCGTTCCTCGGCCGCAACTTCTTCCCGTCGGTCGACTCCGGCCAGATCCTGATGCACGCGCGCGCGCCGGTGGGCACGCGGGTCGAGGAAAGCGCCGTGCGCTTCGCCGCGATCCAGGCGGCGATCCGCCAGATCATCCCGCCGAACGATCTCGCCACCGTGGTCGACAATATCGGCATGCCGATCAGCGGCATCAACATGACCTACAACAACACCGGCACCATCGGTCCGCAGGATGGCGACGTGCAGATCCGCCTGAAGCCGGACCATGCGCCGACCGCCGGTTACGTGCGCCGCCTGCGCGAGGAGCTGCCGCGGCGCTTCCCCGACACCACCTTCTCGTTCCTGCCCGCCGACATCGTCAGCCAGATCCTGAATTTCGGCGCACCGGCACCGATCGAGCTGCAGGTGCGCGGCGCCAACCTCGAGGCGAATTTCGACTACGCCAACAAGCTGCTTGCCAGGATCCGTCGCGTGCCCGGCGTTGCCGATGCGCGCATCCAGCAATCGCGCAGCGCCCGCGTCTTCAACGTCGATGTCGACCGCACGCGCGCGCAGAGCGTCGGCATGACGGTGCGCGACGTCACCAACAGCATGGTGGTGTCGCTCGCCGGCAGCAGCCAGGTGGCGCCGACCTACTGGCTCAATCCGGACAACGGCGTTTCCTATCCGATCGTGATGCAGATGCCGCAGTACCGCGTCGATTCGCTGCCGGCGCTGCGCAACCTGCCGATTTCCGCGCCAGGCGCCAGCGCCCAGACCTTGGGCGGCTTCTCCGACATCGAGCGCAGCGCAGCCAACGCCGTCATCACCCACTACAACATCCAGCCGATCGTGCAGATCTTCGCCACGACGCAGGACCGCGACCTGGGCGGCGTGTCGGACGACATACGCCGCATCATCGCCGAGGCGGCCAAGGACGCGCCGCGCGGCACCTCGGTGGCGCTGCTGGGCCAGGTCCGCACGATGAACGATGCCTTCAGCGGCCTGCTGTTCGGCCTGCTCGGCGCCATTGTGCTGATCTACCTGCTGATCGTCGTGAACTTCCAGTCCTGGAGCGATCCCTTCGTGATCATCACGGCCCTGCCGGCGGCGCTGGCGGGCATCGTCTGGATGCTGTTCGGCAGCTGGACCGAGCTGTCGGTGCCGGCGCTGACCGGCGCGATCATGTGCATGGGCGTGGCCACGGCCAACTCGGTGCTGGTGATCAGCTTCGCGCGCGAGCAGCTGGCGCTGACCGGCAGCTCGGTGCAGGCCGCGATCGAGGCCGGCTTC
>CAYNOF010001086.1:0-1210 GCA_964398335.1 uncultured Rhizobiaceae bacterium | reverse complement strand
CGAGCTCGAGGCGCGCGGCCGGATCGCTCGCCACGCGACCGCGATCCTGCTCGACCTGGAGCGTGACAGCGGCCAGCACCTCCTCGGGTGAAGGCTCCTGCGCGTCGGGGCTGCTCATGCCTTCTCTCCCGCCATCTTCATCAGAAGCGCCCAGTGCGTGTCGCTGACCGGTACCACCGACAGCCGGCCCTGGCGCACGAGGCCGAAATCCTTGAGCCTGGCGTCTTCCTTGATCGCCTTCAGCGTGACAGACGTCTTCAGCGGCTTCACCGCCTCGAGATCGACCATGCCGAACTTGCCGGTCTCGTCGGTGTGGTCGGGATAATACTCCTTCGCCACCCGCACGATGCCGACAATCTCCTTGCCCTCGCCCGAATGGTAGAAGAAGGCGAGGTCGCCCTTCTTCATCGCCTTCATGTTGGCCGCGGCCTGGTGATTGCGCACGCCGCTCCAGAAGGTGCGCTTGTCCTTGACCATCTGGTCCCAGCCATAGGTCCCCGGTTCGGACTTCACCAGCCAATGGGCCATGTCATTCCCCTTCGCCGCGCAGCGGACGGGCCAGCAGGGCGCGGATCGTCGCCTCGACCTCGGCGCCATGATGCAACACCTGGGCGACGGCGGTACAGATCGGCATCTCCACGCCGTAACGGCGCGCGACGCCGGCCACGACCGGCGCGGTGTAGTAGCCCTCGGCCACGGAGCTGCGCGCCGACAGGAAATCCCTGGCGTTCGCACCCTCGCCCACCGCGATGCCCAGCGAGCGGTTGCGCGACAGCGGCCCATTGCAGGTCAGCGTCAGATCGCCCAGCCCGGCCAGCCCGGCCATGGTCTCGAGCTTCGCGCCCATCGCCGCACCGAGCCGCGCCATCTCGGCGAAGCCGCGCGTCAGCACGGCGGCCCGCGCATTGTCGCCCAGTTTGCGGCCATCGGCGATGCCGCAGGCGATCGCCAGCACGTTCTTCACCGCGCCGCCGATCTGCGCGCCGATGACATCGTCGGAGAGATAGGGCCGGAACTCGCGCGTCCCCATGGCGGCGATAACCCGCTGGCCCAGCCCGGCATCCGTGGCGGCAAGCGTCACCGCGGTGGGGAGGCCGCGCGCCACCTCGGCGGCGAAGGTCGGACCCGACAGCACCGCCACCGCGGCGCGCGGCAGCATCGCGCCGACGACCTCGCTCATCAAGGCGCCGCTCGCTTCCTCGATGCCCTT
>CAYNOF010001085.1:0-3276 GCA_964398335.1 uncultured Rhizobiaceae bacterium | reverse complement strand
GACGGCGCTGTACGCGATCTACCTCGAATCCCTGGCCGCCATGCCGGCGCTGCGCCCGAAGGTCGGTGCCCTGCTCGACCGCTGGCGCGGCGAGCTGGTCGTCGGCCTGCGACAGGCGCAGAGCGCCGGCGAGATCCGCGGCGACATCGACTGCGAGCAGCACGCCGCGATCATCCTGGGCGCGCTGCGCGGCCTGATCATCGAGCACCTGATGGGCAGCGCCGAAACCGATCTCGACGCGATCCGCGATGCGGTGAGCGGGCTGGTGCGGCAGGCGATGGTGCCGCCGGCGCCGCGCAAGGCGGTGCGGCGATGATCTTCGATCCGCGAATCCTGCCGCCCGGGCAATGCGTCCTGCGGCCGGTGCTCGATGCGCGCGCCGCTTCCTCGCCCGACAAGGTCTTCGTGCGCTACGCCGACGGCGAGGAATGGACCTATGGCGCGCTGCATCGCCGCGTGCGCCGCGCCGCGGCCGGGCTGCGCAGGCTCGGCGTGCGCCAGGGCGAGCTCGTTCTCACCTGGCTGCCCAACGGCCCCGACGCGCTGACCGTCTGGTACGCGCTGAACTACCTCGGCGCCGTCTACGTGCCGATGAACCTCGCCTGGCGCGGCCGCCTGCTGGAGCATGCCGTGCGCCTGGCCGGCGCCAAGCTGGTGATCAGCCACACCGGCCTCGTCGCGCGCCTGGGCGAGGTCGAGCGCAGCCGGCTGAGCGCTGCCGTGCTGATCGGTGCCGGCACGCCCGACGCCATCGAGGGTCTCGCCTTCCATCCCGCCGGCGCGCTCGACATCGAGCCGACCGACGATCTCGCGCCCGAACGGCCGATCATGCCGTGGGACACGCAGATGGTGATCTACACCTCGGGCACCACGGGTCCGTCGAAGGGCGTTCTGTGCTCGTACCTGCACACCGCGTCGACCGCGCTGGTGCTGGAGGCGGTGGACGAGAACGACCGCACCCTGGTGAACCTGCCGCTGTTCCATGCCAGCGGCACCAACACCATCAACCGCATGCTGCTGCGCGGCGGCTCGATCGCCCTGGTCGAGGCCTTCGACACGCGCAGCGTCTGGGACACGGTGCGGCGTACGCAATCGACCTGCGTCACCCTGCTGGGCGCGATGATCCCGTTCCTGATGAAGGAGCCGCCCTCGCCCGGCGATCGCGACCACACCCTGCGCTTCGTCACCATGGTGCCGCTGAGCGACGATGCGGCGGCCTTCGCCGAGCGCTTCGGCGTCGAGGTCGTCACCACCTTCAACATGACCGAGACGTCGTGGCCGATCGTGTCCGAGCGCAATCCCACGGTACGCGGCACCTGCGGCCGGCCGCGGCCGGGCATCGAGGCGCGCATCGTCGATGCGAACGATTGCGAGGTGGCGCCCGGCGCCGTGGGCGAGCTGATCCTGCGCAGCGATCGGCCGTGGGCGATGAACCACGGCTATCACGGTGATCCCGAGGCGACGGCGCGCGCCTGGCGCAATGGCTGGTTCCACACCGGCGATGCCTTCCGCCGCGATGCCGAGGGCAATTTCTTCTTCGTCGATCGCATGAAGGACGCGATCCGCCGGCGCGGCGAGAACATCTCGTCCTTCGAGGTCGAGGCCGAGATCGGCGCGCACGATGCGGTGCGCGAGGTCGCGGTGGTCGGCGTGCCGTCGGAGCTCGGCGAGGACGACGTGCTGGCCGTGGTCGCGCCGGTCGAGGGCCGACAGGTCGATCCCGTCGCCCTGCTCGACTACCTCAGGCCGCGCATGGCGCACTACATGATCCCGCGCTATGTGCGCGTGCTGCCGGAGCTGCCCAAGACGCCGACGCAGAAGGTGCAGAAGCACCTGCTGCGCGCCGACGGCGTGACGCCCGATACCTGGGACCGCGAACGCGCCGGTGTCGTCGTCCGCCGCGAACGCATCGCCTGAGAGAGCCCGATGAGCGACACGATACCGACCATCCGCGAGCTGATGACCCGCGTCGAGGACGCACGGTCCTCCCTGCACGACGCGGCGCGCCCCGACGCCGTCGCCAAGCTCCGGGCGCGCGGCCGGCTGAGCGCACGCGAGCGCATCGCGCGGCTGATCGACCCCGGCTCGTTCGACGAGATCGGCGGCCTGGTCGTGGCCACCGACTTCACCGATCCGGTCGAGGCGCTGAAGGCGCGCGAGCGTGCGCCGGCGGATGGCGTGATCGCCGGCACCGCGCGCATCGACGGCCGGCCGGTCGTGATCTTCTCGCAGGATTTCAGCGTGCAGGGCGGCAGCATCGGCCGGCTCGGCAGCACCAAGGGCCAGCGCGTGCTGCAGATCGCGCTGACCGAGGGCGTGCCGATGGTGATGATCCTCGACGGCGGCGGCCACCGCATCCAGGACGGCCAGGACTCGCGCCACTTCGCGATGGCCAACGGCATGTTCCACAACATGGCGCGCGCCTCGGGCTGGATCCCGATGGTGGCGCTGATGCTGGGCGCGGGCTTCGCCGGGCCGACCAACTACGCCGGCATGGCCGATTGCGTGGTGATGGTGCGCGGCCTCTCGACGATGGGGCTCGCGGGTCCGGCGCTGGTGAAGGCCGCGACCGGCGAGGAGATCGGCACCGAGGCGCTGGGTGGCGCCGAGATCCAGGTCGACCGCCAGGGACTCGCCGATCTCGGCGTCGTGGATGAAGACGCCGCCTTCGCCGCGGCCAAACGCTTCCTCTCGTACCTGCCCTCCAACGCCCGCGCCGCCCTGCCTGCTGCCGAGCCCGGCGACGTGCGCGCGCCGATCGACGACAGGATCCTCGAGCTGGTGCCGGTCTCGACGCGCAAGGCCTACGACGTGCGCAAGGTGCTGGCGCTGGTCGCCGACCCCGGCAGCCTCTTCGAGCTGAAGCCGACCTTCGCCGGCAACCTCGTGACCGGCCTCGCGCGGCTGGGCGGCCGGCCGGTGGGCTTCATCGCCAACCAGGCGATGCGCCTGGGCGGCATGCTCGATGCCAATGCCTGCGACAAGGGCGCGCGCTTCATCGCCACCTGCGACGCCTTCGGCCTGCCGCTGGTCTCGTTCATCGACGTGCCGGGCTTCTCCATCGGCTCGGGCGCCGAGCGCACGGCGCTGGGCCGGCGCAGCGCCAAACTGGTCTTCGAGTGGGGCCACGCCAGCGTACCGCGCATCTCCGTCGTGCTGCGCAAGGGCTACGGCCTGGGCTATTTCGCCATGGCCGGCGGCCGCAGCTTCGGCGCCGATGCCTGCTTCGCCTGGCCGACGGCGGAGATCTGCGCCATGTCGATCGAGGGCGCGATC
>CAYNOF010001084.1:0-7742 GCA_964398335.1 uncultured Rhizobiaceae bacterium | reverse complement strand
TGATCGTCAACGCCCTGAAGACCGGCTTCATCGAGGGCGACGGCAAGTACTACAAGCAGCCGCGCATCGAGATCCGGCCGCGGCCGCAGCATTCCTTCGACGGCCGCATCTACGCCGTGGCCTCGAGCGAGGATTCGATCGATTCGGCCGCCAAGCTCGGCGCGCATATCGTGATGTTCGCCGACCGGCCCTGGGAGATGCGCGTGCCGATGATCGAGCGCGGCCGCCAGCTGCACCGCCAGTATCACGGCACCACGCCGCCGACGGTGATGCTCACCGAGTTCGTGATCTGCGGCACCAACCTCGCCGAGACCGAGGAGGAGGCGCGCAAGTACCAGGGCAAGTTCGTCGAGAGCAATTTCTACCACTACGAATTCCTCGGCGAGCACTTCAAGACGGTGAAGGGCTACGATTCCTACCAGCAGAAGGCCGATCTCGCGCGCAAGGCCGGCGGGCTCGAGGGCGCGGTGAACGGCTTCATGCAGGCCGCGAGCTGGGGCACGCCGGACAAGATCCTGCGCGGGCTCGAGGCGCGGCGGAAGGTGGTGGGCGATTTCGAGATGAACGTCGCCTTCCGCTTCGGCGGCACGCCCTACGAGGTCTGCGAGCGCGGCCTGAAGCTGTTCGCCAAGGAAGTGCTGCCGGTGGTGAAGTCGTGGAAGTCCACGGCGGTGGCGCAGGCGGCGGAATAATTTCTGGGAGCGCCGGCGTCCCGCCGGCGCTCCCAAAGATCAGGAGACCACCATGGCCGGCAAGGTCGGATTCATCGGGCTGGGCGCCATGGGCGGGCCGATGGCGCTGAACCTGGCGAAGGCCGGCTTCGCGCTGGTCGTGAACGACATCGAGTCCGCCAAGGCCGAGCCGCTGAAGGCGAAGGGCGCCGAGGTCGCAAGCTCGGCCGAAGCGGTCGCCGCCGCCGTCGAGCGCACCATCGTCATCGTCGAGACCACCGAGCAGGCCGAGCAGGTGATCATCGGCGCGCACGGCATCATCCGCGGCGCCAGGGCCGGGCACATCGTGCTCTGCATGTCGACCATCGACCCGTTCGCCGCGCGCAATGTCGCCGACCGGCTGGCGGCGCTGGGCATCGCCATGCTCGACGCGCCGGTGAGCGGCGGCACCGGCCGCGCGCAATCGGGCGACTTGTCGGTGATCGTCGGCGGCGCGGCCGAGACCGTCGCCAAGTGCCAGGACCTGTTCCAGGCGATGGGCAACCGCACCTTCCATGTCGGCCCGCTGGGCAGCGGGCTGGCGATGAAGCTGGTCAACAACATGCTGGTGCAGGTCAACACGGTCGCCGTCGCCGAAGCGCTGGTGCTGGGCGTCAAGGCCGGTCTCGACCCGCAGACCATCTACGAGGTGGTGCGCGTCTCGACCGGCGCCAGCGCGGCGTGGGAGCTGCGCGTGCCGCGCATCCTCGCCGGCGACTACGCGCCCGGCGGCACGATCGACATCTCCTACAAGGACCAGGAGCTCGAGACCGCCTTCGCCAAGCGCTTGGGCGTGCCGCTGCTGCTGGCCAACGTGACGCAGCAGGTCTACCAGATGGCGCGCGCCCAGGGCCTCAACAAGCAGGACGGCGCCGCGATCGTGAAGATCTTCGAGCGGCTCGCCGGCGTGACGGTGAAAGACTGACGCGATGCTGCACGACGATCCGGCCCGCTCCAGCACGCTGCCCGGACGCCTCTATGTCGATCCGGAGACGCTTGCGCGCGAACGCGGCGCGATCTTCCTGCGCAGCTGGAACTACGCCGGCGCCCTGAGCGAGCTCGAGCGGCCCGGCGACTACGTCACCGCCCGCCTGCTCGACCAGAACGTCATCGTCATGCGCGGACGCGACGGCGAGCTGCGCGGCTTCCACAATGTCTGCCAGCACCGCGCGCACGAGCTGCTGGAGGGACGCGGCAACGCCCGCACCATCGTCTGCCCCTACCACGCCTGGTCCTACGCCGACGACGGCAGGCTGCTGAGCGCGCGCGGGCTGGAGAAGCAGCCCGATTTCGAGGCCGCGCGCCTGTGCCTCAGGCGCGTGCAGGTCGACGTGCTCGCCGGTGCCTTCGTCTTCTTCAATCTCGACCCGCTCGCCAAGCCGCTCGGCGCGCTCGCGGCCGACCTCGAGGCCGATTTGCGCGCCATGCTGCCGGCCCTGCCCGGCTACCGCGCGCGGCCCTTCGGCGAGCCCCGGCGGATCGCCGCCAACTGGAAGGTCGTGGTCGACAATTTCCTCGAATGCTACCACTGCGCGCCGGCGCACCCGGCGTTCTGCGACCTCGTCGACATGGCGAGCTACCGCATGACCGCGCAGGGCCTGTGGTCCTCGCAGAAGGGCAGGCTGCGCCACGGCAGCAACGCCGCCTACCCGGTCGCCGACGATGGCGAGCAGCGGGCGCTCTTCTGGTGGCTGTTTCCCTCGACCGTGATCAACGTGATGCCGGGCGCGCCCGAGGTGGTCGTCGGCACCATCCTGCCCGACGGCGTCGGCCACACCCTGCGCCGCTTCCAGCACCTGGCGCCCGACGGCGCCCGGCCCGATGCCGCGCGCGAGATCTACGAGCGCACCGTGTTCGGCCCGGAGGACGTGGCGATCTGCGAGAGCGTGCAGCGCGGCCTGCACTCGCTGGGCTTCGAGCGGGGCCGCATCGTCCACGACCCCGCCAACCCGCATCACGGCGAGGCGGCGGTGCATCATTTCCATCGCCTGGTGCTGCAGGCGCTCACTTGACGATCAGCGGCTCGGCCGTGGTGTTCTGGGAGCGGAACCACAGGCGCAGCAGATAGCGCGGCGACTGGCGGCCATCGGATGTGCGCGCCTCGAGCTGGCCGATATGGGTCTTCAGCTCGCTGAAGCGGTAGGCGCCCCGGTCGTCGGTCGTCGTGCGCCGCCGTTCCTCGAAGTACATGGCATTGCGCTCGAAGAAGATCACGGTGGCGCCGGGCACCGCGGCGCCGCTGCGGTCGCGCACCACGCCCTGCACGATGCCGTCGTCGTTGAAGGCGATGTAGGCGTTCCAGCCGGCCACCAGGAGCGCCAGCGCCAGCGGCACGGCGACGAAGCGGTGCAGCAGGACGCGGCGCCAGCTCATCCCTTGGTCGCCCCCGAGGTCAGGCCGCGGATGAACTCCTTCTGCGCCATCAGGAAGATGGCGAGTCCCGGCACCAGCACCATGACGACGAAGGCGAACAGCGCGCCGGTTGTATCCTCCATCATCGACAGGAAGCGCGCCAGGCCCAGCGGCAGGGTCTGCATGTCGGGCGAGCGCACGACGATCAGCGGCCAGAGGAAGGCGTTCCACGACCAGATGAAGTTCAGGATCACGTTGGTGGCGATCGCCGGCTTGCTGAGCGGCAGCAGGATGCGCACGACGATGCGCCATTCGCTCAGGCCGTCGACGCGCGCGGCGTCGATCAGCGAGCGCGGCACCGCCTCGAAGCTGGCCTTGAAGATGAAGATGCAGATGATCGTCGACAGCATCGGCAGCGCGATGCCGAGCCAGGTGTCGAGCACGCCCAGCCACGAGGTGATCAGGTAGGCCGGGATGATCGTCGCCTGGAACGGGATCAGCATGCAGGACAGCAGCAGCAGCACGATCCAGCGCCTGCCCGGGAACTGCTTGGTCAGCGCATAGCCGGCGGCGGTGTTGAACAGCAGATTGCCGCAGATCGCCATGATGGTGACGATCACGCTGTTGAGCAGGTAGCGCGGGAACGGGATCAGGTACCAGACGTCGACGTAGTTGAAGAGGTGCGGGTTGACCGGGATGATGCTGGGCGGCCAGGCGTAGATGTTCTCGCCGGTCAGCGACGTCTTGATCACCCAGTAGAACGGCACCAGCATCAGCAGGCAGACCGCGACCATGATCGCGTGGCGCGGCCAGGCGGGGGCGCGGCGCATCGCCTAGCGCTCCAGGCTGCCGGCGTTGCCGCCCGACAGCTTGTTGGCGATCACCGTCAGCACCACCAGCAGCAGGAACTGCACGACGGTGAGCGCCGCGGCGTAGTCGAAGCGCGTCTGCCCGAAGCCGGCCTTGTAGATGTAGGTGATCAGCAGCTCCGTGGAATGGCCCGGCCCGCCATTGGTCATGACGTAGACCAGGTCGAAGCTGGTGAAGGAATTGAGGATGCCGACGACGATGCAGAGGAAGATCGAGGGCCGCAGCAGCGGCAGGGTGATGCGCAGGAAGCGCGCGTGCGCCGGCACGCCGTCGCCGCGCGCGGCCTCGTAGAGGTGCTGCGGGATGCTCTGCAGCCCGGTCAGCAGGATGATCATGTAGAAGCCCAGCACCTGCCAGAACTCGGCGGCGATCACGCAGGGCAGCGCCCAGTCGAAGCTCTGCAGGAACTTCACCGGCTGGTCGACGACGCCGCTGGAGCGCAGCACGTAGTTGAAGAAGCCGCCGCGCTCGTCGTAGAGCCAGCGCCAGATGATGCCGACCGCCACCGTCATCAGCGGGTACGAGAGGAAGACGATGGTGCGGTAGATCGCGGCGCCCTTCAGATCGCTGTTGACCAGCAGCGCGATCCCGAGCGCCAGCGCGATGGCGATCGGCGAGCAGCCGATGAAGATCAGCGTGTTCTGCAGCGCGTCCCAGAACACGTCGTCGTCGAGCAGCATCTCCTCGTAGTTGTCGAGGCCGATCCATTGCGCCGGCTTCAGCGGCGACCAGGACTGGAACGACAGCATGGCGTTCCAGCCCAGCGGCAGGATGCGATAGAGGAAGAAGATCGCCAGCGAGGGCAGCAGGAAGCAGCCGACGAGCGCCAGGTCCCGCGTCTGCTTGCGCTGGTGCCAGGGGCTGCGCGCGCCGGCGGTCATCGGTCAGGCGCGGCGCAATTCGCGCGACACGCGCCGCTCGGCGTCGGCCAGCGCGGTCTTGGGGTCCTTGCGGCCCAGCACCGCGCTCTGGAACTCGGGCCAGAAGGCGTCCTTGACCCGGCTGTCGTTGCCCAGCCGCCAGTTGCCGCACATCTTGTCGGTGTGCTCGACCTGCGTCTTGAGCACCGAGTGGGCCAGCGGGTCGTCCTTCTCGAACTTCGAGAGCGTCGCGGCGTCGACACCCTTGTTGCCGGTCAGCACGCTGGCGATGCGCGCGAGCTGCGTGGCGACACCGGTGTCGGTGAGGTACTTCACGAAGTCCCAGGCGACATCGGGATGCTTGCTGCCCTTGGAGATGCCCAGGCCATGCGAGTTGGGCGTCGCCCAGTTGCCCGGCGCCTGCGCCGCGCCCAGCGTGTCGCCGTTGATCCACGGCCCCTTGCCCTTGATCCAGAAGAACGCCGGCGCGTGCGCCTGCAGCATGCCGACATTGCCGGTGGCGAACGCCTCGTTCGGTTCGACCCAGCGGCCGGTCCACGAGATCGGGTTGATCGCGCCGCTCTTCGTCGCCGCCGCCAGCCTGGCCAGCACCTCTTCGGCCTTCGCGGTCTTGAAGGCCACCGTCTTGAGGTCCTTCGACAGCAGGTCGACGCCGTTCATCTGCATCAGCGGCCAGTACAGCCAGTCGAAGTTCAGGGTCAGCATGCCGGTCTTGTCGCCGCCCTTGATCTTGTCGGCCGCCGCCATGATCTCCTCGAAGCTCGCCGGCGGCTTGTCGAGGCCGGCCTCCTTGAAGCGCGTCTTGTTCCAGAAGATCAGCGTCTTGGAGACGTAGTACGGCACCATGTAGTTCTTGCCCTCGAACACCCAGTTCGAGAGGTAGTCCTGGTCGTAGCGGCCCTTGACCGCGGCCTCGGCGGCGAAGCGCGGCGTGAGGTCGAGCAGCGCGCCCTGCGCGGCGTATTCGAGGCCCAGCGCGCCCTGGATGTCGATCACGTCGGGCGGCGTGCTGGCGGCAAGCTGGGTGGCGTAATAGACCGGCACCTCCGGGCCCTTCTTGTCGACCCATTCGACCGTGACGCCGGACCGCGCGCTCTGGAAGTCCGTGATCCACTTCTTGATGTGCGCCTCGAGGTGCACGAGGTTCCAGGTGAGGAACGTGATCGTCCGTCCCGACTGCGCGATCGCCGGCATCGGCAGCACCGCGGCCGCCGAGAGCGCCGCGGTGGATTTCAGAAGCTGTCTGCGCTGCATGGCCTTGCCTCCCTCCGTCTCGATTCAGACCCTCCAACTCACAGGCGACGCCCCGTCGTCCTGTCGAAAAAATGCAGATTCTCGGGATCGGCGGCGAGCGACACCGCCTCGCCCGCCCGGCGCACCAGCCGCGGCGGCAGGCGCGCGGTCACCGGCGTGCCGGCAATGTCGAGCGACACCAGCGTGTCGGAGCCCAATGGCTCGACGACGACGGCGTGGCCGCCCAGCAGCGGCGCAGCGCCGCCGGCGTGCCACACCAGATGCTCCGGCCGCACGCCCAGCAGCACGTCGGAGATGCCGGAGAGAGCGCGCGCGCGGCTCTCGGGCAGCGTGACCGTGCGGTCGCCCAGCGCGACCTGGCCCGATGCGCCGACCGTCACCGGCAGCAGGTTCATCGGCGGCGTGCCGATGAAGCCGGCGACGAACACGGTGGCCGGCGTGTCGTAGACCTCCTCCGGCGTGCCGATCTGCTCGATGCGGCCGTGGTTGAGGATGACGATGCGGTCGGCGAGCGTCATCGCCTCGGTCTGGTCGTGCGTGACGTAGATCGTCGTCGTCGCCACGCGCTCGCGCAGCAGCTTGATCTCGGTGCGCATCTGCACGCGCAGCTTGGCGTCGAGGTTCGACAGCGGCTCGTCGAACAGGAACACCTTGGGATCGCGCACGATGGCGCGGCCCATGGCGACGCGCTGGCGCTGGCCGCCGGAGAGCTGGCGCGGCATGCGTTGCGAGAGATGGCCGATGTCGAGGATGCGCGCGGCCTGCTCGACGCGCTGGCGGATCTCGGCCCGGGCGACGCCGCGATAGCGCAGCGAGAACGCCATGTTCTCGAACACCGTCATGTGCGGATAGAGCGCGTAGTCCTGGAACACCATGGCGACGTCGCGATCCTTGGGATCGAGCTCGTTGACCACGCGCCCGTCGATGGCGATCTCGCCCGCGGTGATGTCCTCGAGCCCGGCGATCATGCGCAGCAGCGTGCTCTTGCCGCAGCCCGAGGGGCCGACGAAGACCACGAACTCGCGATCGGCGATGTCGAGGTCCACGCCATGCACCACCGCGAGGTCGCCGAACGACTTGCGCACGCCACTGAGCCTGATACCCGCCAACACGCCCCCCGGCTCTTTTTCGTGACCCTGCCTTCCTCGGCCCCTAGCATGCACCCATCGAGGGGGAGGTCCAATGCGTATCGGACTGGTCGGCTACGGAGCCTGGGGCCGCGTGCATGCCGGCGTGAGCGCGAGCAGCCCGGAGCTGACGCTCGCTTCGGTGGTGTGCGGCGACGAGGAGTCGGCGCGCGCCGCCGCCGCGCTGCCCGGGGTCACGGTGCATCGCAACTACGAGGGCCTGCTGCACGATCCGACCATCGACCTCGTCGATGTCGTCGCGCCCAACCACCTGCACGCGGCCATGGCGATCGCGGCCCTCGACGCGGGCAAGCACGTGCTGCTGGAAAAGCCCATGGCAACGACGCTGGCCGACGCGCACCGCGTCGTCGAAGCGGCCGAACGCTCGGACCGCTATGTCGGCATCGGCCTGCAACTGCACACCTCGCGCCAATGGGGCCGCATCCGCGACCTGATCGCCGGGGGCGCGATCGGCCGGCCGCGCTACGCCAACAGCCTGCTGTTCCGCCGCCCCTTCCGCGGCGGCGCCGCCGACTGGCGGTTCACCG
>CAYNOF010001083.1:0-6892 GCA_964398335.1 uncultured Rhizobiaceae bacterium | reverse complement strand
GTCGCCTTGACGATCACCGACCTCGGCGTGGTGCCGGTTGCCGTGGCCGTTGCACGCAGGATCAGGTTGCGCCGCTCTTCCTTGCTCAGCGCGACGACGTCCTGCAGCGAAACATCGGTGGCCCAGGCTCGCGACAGCGCGCGTTCGGCGCTGTCGATCGCGGCCGCCTGATTCACGCCGCCAGGGCCAACGGCCGCACCAGTTCCAGCCCGTCGGCGGCGGTGGCGGAGATCGTCGTGCGCACCATGTAGCGGCCGATATCCTCGGGCCACGGGCGGCCGCGATGCATGGTGGCGCGGTTGTCCCACATCACCACGTCGCCGGCGCGCCAGCTGTGTTCCCAGGTGTGGCCCGGCGCGGTCGCCAGTTCCTCGAGCTCGTCGATCAGCGCACGGCCCTCGGACTCCATGCCCTCGATGGCGTAGATGTGCGAGGCGATGTAGAGCGACTCGGTGTTGTTCACGGGGTTGCGCCAGACGAGACGCCAGCGGATCGGCGGCAGCGAGCGGCGCTCCTCGTCGTTCATCAGGGTGGGCGAGATCTTGTCGCGCGAGGTGGCGAAGCTGTGCAGCGCCACCATCTGGCGCAGCCGGGCGCGGCGGCTCTCCGGCAGGCGCTCGAAGGCGCGGCGCGTGCTGACGAACTCGGTCTCGCCGCCCGATGGCGGGATGATGCGGCCCGACAGGATCGAGGTCAGCGCCGGCACCGCCTTGAACGAGGAGTCGGTGTGCCAGAACTGGTTGGCCTTGTTGGTCAGCCACAGGCGATGGCTGGTCGGCACGATCCTGCCGGTCTCGGGATCGATGTTGCGCAGGTGGACGTAGTAGGTGCCCGAGCCGATCGCATTGACCTTGGTCGGCTCCGGTGGCCCGAACTTCGCCGAGAAGGCGAGCTGGTCCTCGTCGCTGAGCTCCTGGCCGCGGAACAGCAGCACCGAATGCTCCTCGAAGGCCGCGCGCACCTGGCGATAGACGGTATCGTCGCGCGCCACGTCCTGGATCGTCACGCCGCGCACCTCGACGCCGAAATCCGGTCCGAGCTTCACCAGCTCCATGCTTTCCTCCCGCGGTTCGAAACGCCCGCTTGTGCCGCCACTATAGCCCCGCGGGAGCGCGGGCTACAGTGGCGCGATGCGCCGCGCGTTGGTTCCTCTGATCGCCACCTTTCTCGTGCAGACCCTGTGCTCGGCGGCGGTGCTGGCGCTGGCCACCATGATGCCCAAGGTCGGGCCCGATGTCGGCGTGCCGAGCTGGGTGATCGGCGCCTTCACCGCGATCATCTATGCCGTCGCCGCGACTTCCTCCTTCCTCAGCGCCCAGCCGCTGGCCCGCTTCGGCGGCGTGCGGCTCTGCCAGGCGGCGCTGTTGTCGGGCGTGCTCGGGCTCACGGTCATGACCATCGCGACGCCGTGGGCGCTGGTCCTGGGTGTCTTCCTGGTCGGCGGCGCCAATGGTCCGCTCAACGCCGCCAGCGCGGCGATCATCGCCCATCGCGTGCCCGCCACCTGGTACAGCGCCGCCTTCACGGTGAAGCAGACCGGCGTGCCGTTCGGCTTCGCGCTGTCGGGCGCGATCGTGCCGCCGCTCGCCGACTGGCTGGGCTGGCAGGGCGCCGCCTGGAGCCTGGCGGCGGCGCTGATCCTCGCCATCGTCGCGCTGCAGCTGCTCTCGGCCGAGCTCGAGGGCGGCGCGCCGCCGATCGAGCGGCCGGCGCTGCTCGAGCCGACGCGCATCCTGTTCGCCGATCGTCGCCTGCGCGCCCTGGTGCTGGCCTCGCTGCTCTACGTCGTGGCGCAGCACACCATCACCTTCGTGCTCGTCACCTACCTCGTCGAAGCCTGCGGCCTGGCGATGGTGGTGGCGGGGCAGATCCTCTCGCTCTCGCAATTCGGCGCCGCCGCGCTGCGCCTGAGCCTGGGCAGCTTCGCCGACCGTCTGCGCGAGCGGTTGAGCCTGCTCGGCGTGCTGGGCGTGCTGACCGCCTGCGGCTGCACCGCGGTCGCGCTGGCGCGACCCGACTGGCCGCTCCTGGCCATCGGCGCGGCGGCGGTGATCTGCGGCACGACGGCGGCGAGCTGGAACGGGCTCTCGGTCGGCGAGTTCGTGCGTTGGGCGCCACCGGGCCAGGCCGGCGCCATCACCGCGGCCAGCACCGCCATCGTCTTCAGCGGCGGCGTCTTCGGCCCCGGCCTGTTCAGTGTCGCGGTCGGTGTCAGCGGTTCGTACCTCGCCGGCTTCGCCCTGATCATCGTCGCGGCCGGCGCCGGTGGACTCTGGCTGCTGGCGGAAGGGCGCCGGCTGCGGCGGGAGGCCTGACATGCTGCTGATCGGCGTCAACCGCTCGCCCTATACGCGCCGCGTCGCGATCACCCTGCAGGCCTACGGCGTTGCCTACGAGCAGCGCGACCTCAACGGCTTCGGCCATCGCGAGGCGGTGCGCGCCGCCAACCCGCTGGGTCGTATCCCGGCGCTGGTGCTCGACAGCGGTGAGACCCTGATCGACAGCGCCGCCATCGTCGACCATCTCGACGAGACCTATGGCGGCGAGCAGCCGCTGACCCCGCGCTCCGGCGCCGACCGCCGCGCCGTGCTGAAGGTGGCGGCGATGATGATGGGCGCCTGCGACAAGGGCCTGCAGGCCGCCTACCACCGCAACCACACGCCGCAGGAAAAGTGGCACCAGCCCTGGATCGACGACTGCATGACGCAGATGACGAGCGCGCTCGCCGCCGTCGAGACGATGGTGATGCCGAATGCGCCGCACCTGCTGCTCGGCCATCTTACCCAGGCCGACATCACCGCCTTCGTCGCCGAGCGCCTCGGGCGCGGGTTGGGCATCGACACCGACGCGCAGATGCCGCGCCTGCGTGCGCTGACCCGCGGCCTCCTCGAGCAGCCGGCCTTCCGCGCTACCGAGCCTGCGCCGCCACCAGCATGAACGGCGGCCGCTCGCGTTCGAGCGCCCATTCGGGATGCACCGCGATCTGCTCGGCCGTCGGGCCCCATTCCTCGAGATGCGTCAGCGTGAAGCCGGTGCCGAGCAGCAGGCTGACATAGCCGCCGATCGTGCGGTGGCGCTTGATCACGCCCTTGGCCAGCCAGTCGGTCCTGCGGTCGCTCTCGTCGAGATAGCGGTCGAGCGGCCAGACGCGGCGGCCGTCGGCGGCGGTGACGAAGCCCGGCGCGGAGGGCGCCGTGTAGAGCGGATGCTCGACCGAGAACACGAACGGTGCGCCAGGCATCAGGGCACGGCGGATCACCGTGAAGGTGTGGCGGAGATTGGCGATGTAGTGGAAGGCGAGCGAGCTGTAGGCGAGGTCGAACGACGTCGCCGGCACGTCGAGGTTCTCCATGTCGCCGCGTGCATAGGTGATGGCGGAATCGTCGGTCATCTCGGCGGCGCGCTTGAGCATGTTCGCCGAGACGTCGATGGCCAGGACCGACGCGGCGCCCTGCTGGCGGGCCCAGCGCGCGAACCAGCCGAAGCCGCAGCCGAGATCGAGCACGCGCAGCCCCTTCATCGGCGGCAGCAGTGCGCGGATCGCCGGCCACTCGGCCGCGCCTTCGAGCCCGTCGACCGAGCGTGGCAGGCGGCTGTAGCCGGCGAAGAAATCTTCCTGGTCGTAGATGTTCTGGGTCATGGAACTCAAAGCCACTCGAAGGTCGCGCTGACCGCCAGATGGTCGGAGGGCTGCTCCAGCGACGGCAGCGGGGTGGTCGCGTGGATCGCCGGCAGGGCATGTGGCACTGCGCTCAGCGGCCCGCGATGCAGCAGATAATCGATGCGCTTGACGATCTCGTTCGAATTGCAGGTGAAGTCGTTCGGTCGCGCAGCATAGGCGTCGGTGAATCCCGCCTTCCAGAACGTATCGAGCGTCAAGGTGTCCGCCATCGCGTTGAAGTCGCCGCAGGCGATCCAGGCGTCGCCGGGTGTCAGCTCGGCGATCAGCTGGCGTGCCTGGCGAAGACCGATGCGCAGCTCCTGCGGTGTCGTCAGCGGCTGCCACTTGAAATGGGTGCTGGCGACGCCGAGGGTTCGCTCGCCGTGTTGCAACTGCAGAAGCAGGGCGACATTGCCCGAGGCGGGCTGACCCTCCACGGCATCGTCGTAGATCAACCGGCGCACCTCGCGCAGCGAGAACTGGCTTCGATCGAAGAACGTCGCGCAGCCGTCGCGACGGTCGCCTTCCTTCTTCAGGTAGATGCCGCTGTAGCCCATCGGATCCAGCCGGCTGCGGAGCAGGGCGAAGCTGTCTTCCTCGACCTCCTGCAGGCAGATGATGTGCGCCGCCTTGGCTGCGATCGCGTCTGCCAGCGCGCCCAGGCGCCATGCCGATTGCAGGTGCTCGACCTGGGCATGCGGATAGAAGCGCGGCTCGATGTAGGAGCTCGCGAGGATGTTGTAGGAGCAGACGACAAACGACATGGTGCTCAACGCGACAGTGCCAGCTCGGCGCGCGCCGCCATCTTCAGCAGCGGCCGGTCGTGCAGGCGCTGCGCCACGATCTGCAGGCCCACCGGCAGGCCGTCGCGGCCGCTGCCGCAGGGGATCGAGATGCCCGGCACCAGCGACAGGTTGAACAGCGGCGTGAACACCGCGTGGCCGCGCGGGCCGGCGGGCTTGTTCTCGATCACCGCCGGATAGACCGTCTCGACCGGCCACGACACGCAGGCCGTGGTCGGCGTCAGCAGGTAGTCGTAGCGGGTGAAGAACTCGGCCACGGCGCGGGCGGCGGCATCGGCGAAGCGGAAGGCGGCGACCACGTCGGTGCCTTTCATGGTATGGCCGCGCTGGATCAGGTTGGCGATGTTGTCGCCGAAGAGGTCCGGCTCGGCGGCGTGTCGCTCGCCGTAGAGCAGCGCGCTGGCGGCGGCATTCACCGCGGCGAAGGCGAGCTCGCCGGTGCCCGCCGGCCAGGTGATGTCGGCCATCTCGATGCTCCAGCCGGCGCCGCGCAGCGTGTCGACGGCGGTGTCGACCGCATCGCGCACATCGGCGTCGACCGCGACGTCGAGGCCCAGGCGCGGGCTGTAGGCGATGCGCGGGCCGGCCGGCGGCGCGACGTCGTAGGTCGGCACCGAATGCGGATCGCGCGGATCGGCGCCGGCCATCACCTCGAACATCAGCGCCGCATCCGCCACCGTGCGGCCCATCGGCGCCGTCACGCCGTAGAGCGGACCATAGGCGCCGCCGAAGCCGAAGGGCGAGGGGATCGCGCCGGCCGAGGTCTTCAGGCCGACCACGCCGCAATGCGACGCCGGCCGACGGCCAGAACCGCCGCCATCGGTGCCCAGCGCGATCGGCGAGAAGCCGGCGGCCAGCCCCGCCGCCGCGCCGCCGGACGAGCCGCCCGGCGTCAGGTCAGGATTCATCGGATGGCGCGTCGGGCCATAGACCTTGTTCTCGGTGTGGCCCTTGGCGGCCATCTCGGGCGTGTTGGTCATGCCCAGGAACACGCCGCCCGCCGCCTTCAGCCGCTCGACCGACACCGCATCGCGCGGCGCGATGAAGTCCTTGTAGAGCAGCGAGCCGTTGGTGACGCGCCGTCCCGCGACCCAGGTCGTGTCCTTCACCGTATAGGGCACGCCCAGCAGCGGTCCGTCGAAGCCGCTCTTGCGTTGCGCATCGACGCGATCGGCGTCGCGCCGCGCCTCGGCCGGATCGAAATCGACGATGGCGGTGAGGCCGGGGTTCTTCGCCTGCACGCGCGCAATGGCCGCCTCGGCGAGGTCGCGGGCCTTGGCTTTGCCGGAACGGACCGCGGCAGCGATCTCGGCGGCAGTGCGATCGATCAGGTCCATCATCGTGTCCTTGGGCATGGCGGCCCGGCTGAGGTATCATGACCGCAAAACAAATGCCCCTCGAAACCGATCTCTATGCGCCGGTGAAATCCCTGCTCGAAGGGCAGGGCTATGACGTCAAGGGCGAGGTCCGCGGCTGCGATGTCGTGGGCGTGCGCGGCGACGAACCGCCGGTCATTGTCGAGCTCAAGCGCAGCTTCGGGCTGGGACTCGTGCTGCAGGGCGTCGAGCGGCTGGGCATGACCGATTCGGTCTACATCGCCGTCGGCGCCTGGCCCAGGCGCATGCGCGAGGTGAAGAAGCTCTGCCGCCGGCTCGGCCTCGGCCTGATGGTGGTGACGGGCGAGCGCGTCGAGATCCTGCTCGACCCCGCGCCCTATGCGCCGCGCAAGAATACGCGCAAGGTCGGCCGGCTGCTGGGCGAGCACGCGCGGCGTGTCGGCGATCCGACCAAGGGCGGCTCGACGCGCGTGCCGATCATGACCGCCTACCGCCAGCAGGCGCTGCGCTGCGCCGAGCTCCTGGCGCGCGACGGGCCGATGAAGGTCGCGGCGTTGAAGGCCAGCAGCGAGGTGCCGAACGCCGGCAAGATCCTGCTCGACGACGTCTATGGCTGGTTCGAGCGGGTCGAGCGCGGCGTCTATGCGCTCAGCCCGGCGGGCCGCGAGAGCCTGGTGAAGTTCGGCCGGGCCTGATGTAGGCTTGCCGGGCGATCAGGCCGCCAAGGGAGTGTCGCCATGGACATGCCGATCACCGAATTGCCGCTCACCGGAACCGACATCTACGCCATGCCGCGCGAGCAGGGTGAATGGGTGCTGCGCCGCCAGCTCGCCGCCGCCTATCGCCTGGTCGATCATTTCGGCTGGACCGAGCTGATCTATGGCCACCTCACGGCGCGCGTGCCCGGCGATGAGCCGCATTTCCTGATCAACCCGTTCGGCCTGAACTACGACGAGGTCACGGCCTCGAACCTGGTGAAGATCGATCTCGACGGCAATATCGTCGAGCCTTCGCCGCATCCTGTGAACTACGCCGGTTTCGTGATCCATTCGGCGATCCACATGGCGCATGCCTCGCGCCATCGCGTGGTG
>CAYNOF010001082.1:0-4095 GCA_964398335.1 uncultured Rhizobiaceae bacterium | reverse complement strand
AGCTCGCCGCTGCGCGAGAAGGCCTGCAGGCGCTCGACCAGCTCGGCGCCGCGGATCGCCGCGGCCAGCGCATTGTCGGCCGAGTCGCGCCACGGCGTGCCCGACGCGAGGTCCTCGGTCAGGCTCTCCATCTCCATGATGATCACGGCCAGCAGGTTGTTGAAGTCGTGCGCGATGCCGCCGGTCATCTGGCCGACCGCTTCCATCTTCTGCGCCTGGCGCAGCCGCAGCTCGGCGCGGTTGCGCTCGGTGACGTCGTTGGCCAGCGCCAGCACCGCGGGGCGGCCGGCGAACTCGATGGCGCGGGTCGTGACCTCGACGTCGATGACCGAGCCGTCGCGCGTGAGATGCTGCGTGACGACCGGCGCGCGCGGGGTCTCGAGCGCGCCCGGCGCCAGCCGCGCGGCGATCCCGCGCGGGTCGGGCACGGCGCGCATGTCGGCGGCGTTCATCTGCAGGAATTCCGCGCGCGACCAGCCGTACTGGCGGATCGCCGCCTCGTTGACGGCGAGCACGCGCAGGCTCTGGCGGTCGACCACCGCCATCGCCATCGGCGAGGCCTCGAACACCTGGCTGTAGCGCACCGCCTCGGCCTGGCGCGCGTGCCAGGCGCGGCTGAGCCAGAAGCACAGCGCCGCCAGCACCAGCGAGGCCACGGCCCAGCCGATGACGATGATGCGGGTGTATTGCCGCCACTCCGCCAGCACGAGGCCGAGAGGCTTGCGCAGCACGATGATGTACTCGGGAAACGCCGCCATGCGGCGATAGGCGATGATCGAGTCCTCGCTGGTGGGCACGGCCGAGACGTAGGAGCCGCGCGGCGAGCGCGGCAGCCACTCGCTGAACAGCGGCATGCGCGCCAGCGAGCGGCCCATGGCCGCGTCCTCGAACGGCGCGCGCGCCAGGCTCACGCCGTCGATGCGCACCAGCGCGGTGACGGTGTCGCGGTTGTCGCCCTCCAGCGTCCAGGCGCGCGCGAAGTACCAGGGCTCGATCTTGACGACGATGATGCCGATGATCCGGCCCTCGGCGTTGCGCCACGGCCTGAGCGCGGGGATGTACCAGGCGCGCTCGCCGCCGGCGCCGCTGCCGAGGACCGGCGGCGCCAGCTCGAGCCCCTGCTCGGGCACGCTGCGGTAGATCTTGAAGTAGGGCTGCGCGCCGACGTCGACGGATTCCTCGTCGTCGGTGCCGAAGCGCACCAGCCCGTTGAGACCGACGACGCGGATCGAGCGGACGTAAGGCCGCCCCTTCAGGCGATCGCGCAGCATGGCATTGACCGGGGCGGGATCGCTGTCGGGCGCGACATGGGCCAGGCGGCTGTCGGCATCGTCCAGCGTGCGCTCGACGCTCTGCAGGGTGCGCGTGGTGTGCTCTTCGGTGAGCCGCGCCAGCGAGCCCGCGAGGTGCCGGCCCTCGACGATGGTCTCGTCGCGGTAATAGCTGAGCGTCAGCGCCAGGAAGCCCGCCGAGGCCAGGATGATGATGGTCGGCGCCCACAGCAGCAAACGCGGCACGGTGAGCCAGGTCCGCAGCTTCGCCTCGATCGCCAGAAGATGTGTGCGCACTGAGCCTGCCCCGCTGCCCGTCGCGAATATGCAGTGGGTACGTCAGGAGCGGCGGCGCGGCCATGCGCCAATGATCCGAATTGAACGGATCGCACGGCACAACGGTCCGCCGATCGGACGGGGATCGTTGCGTGAGCCGGACAAGGCGGCGGCGCTTCGCCTGATGTGCGGCGTCAGGGACGCGCTGCGCTCAGCTCACGCTCACGGGCATCGCGGCGGGTCATGCTCCGGCGGCTCGGCGCGGAGCATCCTTCGTCACCAGTTGACCGTCGGCGAGATCGCCCCGTACCCCACGGCCATGGCGTACATGGCGTAGCTGTCGGCGTTGTTGAGCGCCTCCGCCTTGGTCATCGGCTTGAGCTGAATGCCTTCCGGCACGCTGTAGTAGGAGAAGTCCCTGGTGTTGGCGAACTTGTGCGTCGCTTCATGGATCATGACGCGGATCACGTAGGCACCGCCGGTCTCGAGCGCCGCCTGCGCGTAGTGGATGGCACCCGTACGCTGCCGTATCTCGTCGCGCTCGCGAAAGGTGTGATGCTTCTTCTTGGGCCGCCGCTCGAGCGTGTCCCTGGACGACACATAGGCCGCGGCGTTGGCTTGCGTCATCGCGGCCCTGTCGTGGACCTTGACCGCGAAGCGGCCGGACTTCAGGCCGTTCAGCGTGTTGACCAGCATGGTCTTGACCGTCTTCTCGTCGGCGCCGTCCGGGGTCGGGCCGGTCAGGAAGTACGTCTCCATGGCACTCGACCGCACCGGCCCCTCCGGCGCCGCGATGGCCGCCTGCAGAACGGACATGGCGTCGGTCACGACATTGCCCAGCCTGGCGGACCAGGCGTCGAGGCCTCGCTGGTTCTCGGCCATGACCGCAAAGTTGCGCGGCCCGTCGCCGAAGCCGTGCGTGACGTCGCCCTTGAACGAAAATCGCGTCATCGTCAGCGCCCCCCTGACTGCCGCCGTCCGTCGCGTCCTGGCTGGATCATCGGTGCTCCAGCGCAGGATGGACGGCCGGCGCGTCGGGAGAACGTAAAAAATTCCAAAGAATCCCAAATCCGGGCGCGTCGCGCATCACGGCGTCGAAGGCCGGCCCGGCATGGACCTCGTGGTGGCCGATGCCGGGCAGCACGACGAGCTTCATGGGTTCGTTCGCGTGCTCGAACAGCGACTGGCCATCCTTCGGCGGTGCCACAACCGGTCAATCGCGCCGCGCCGTGCGCCGCCGCGGCGATCCTGCGCTATGATCGCGAGCTCGATCGGGCTTGGAGGGGTTCATGACAGACCTGCTCTTCCTCGGCATCTTCGGCATCGTCGTGCTGCTCGCGCTCGTGCCGGCGGCGGTCCGGCGCAAGCCGGTGGCGACGGGCGCGACGCTGGCCGGCCCGCTGCTGCCCGGGCTGTTCTGGCTCTATGCCCTCGCCTTCGACTGGGGCAATGGCGGGCGCGTCGAGCAGTACGGCCATCTGCGCCGTCTCGACGAGGCGCTGCGCGAGGGCACCCTGCCCTACACCGTGGCCCTCGGCCTGCTCGGCCTGATCGAGCTCGCCGCCGGCGTCTTCTTCGCACGCCACGCGCGGGCCGTCGTCCTGCCGCTGAACCTCGGCCTGGTGGTGCTGGCGGCATGGTACCTCTGCGGCCTGTTCCTCAAGGGCATCCCCTTCGAGGTGCTCGAGTGGCGCGCCGGCCGGCCGTCGGTGTCCTTCGATCGCTGGATCACCTGGACGCCGGACACGTTCCTCTCGTTCGCCGGGTCGTGGCTGCTGTCGCTGGCCGCCGCCGCGACGGCGATCGGCATCACCCTGCGCGGCGGCGCGAAGGTGTCGCCGGGCACCGCGGGCGGGCCTTGAGCGTTGTCCCCGGGCAGCCCACCCCTTCCGGGACCGGGCGCAGCCCAGGAGCCGCATGCCCGCGCGCCGACTGCTCGCGTTCGTGTTCGTTCTCTTCCTCGCCAGTCCCGCCGTCTCGCTGCCGATCACCGATCCCCAGGCGATCGAGAAGGAGCTGATGGCGCTGCGCTCCGCGATGGCCGACGCGATGAAGGCCAAGGACGCGCTGAAGCTGCGCGCGATGTTCACCGACGGCTTCAGCCATATCGATGATTCGGGCAAGCGCGCCGGCCGTGAGGCGCACATCACCGCGCTGCTGATCCGCGAGGCGCCGTTCGAGGACGCCGGCGTCGCCGAATGGCGCCTGCAGGTGAGCGGCCCCGGCGTCGCGATCCTCACCGGCCGCAGCACGCTGTCCGGCAAGGCCGAAGGCCGCAGCCGGACCGTGCGCTGGACCCAGGTCTTCGTGCGCGAACACGGCGTCTGGCGCATCGCCGCCAGCCAGGTCACCCCGGTGCCGTGAGGTCCGTCAGTCGAAGAGCAGGTCGGCGCGGCGGTTCTGCGGCTCCTTCACGCCGTCGGCGGTCTGCACGAGCGGCCGGCTCTCGCCCTTGCCGATGGCGACGATGATCTGCGCCGCAACCCCCAGCTCGACCAGCCGCGCCTTCAAGGCGTCGGCGCGCCGCTGCGACAGCGCCATGTTGCAG
>CAYNOF010001081.1:0-4169 GCA_964398335.1 uncultured Rhizobiaceae bacterium | reverse complement strand
GAGGTCGAAAGCGGTGGCGATGTCGCCGGCATCGAAGGCCGCGCGCGCACGCGCCAGCGCGGCGTCGACCGGCTCGCGGCCGGCCAGCCATCGGCGCACGGCGCCGATCACGAACCGGCCGCGCTCAGCGGTTCGGGCGCGTCCTCGTCCTGCGGCATCAGGTACCAGTTCAGCCGCGCGCGCTGCCATCCGGCGTCGCCGACCAGGATGTCGAGCGGCAGGCTCGCGAGATCGTCGGCGACCGGATCGGCCTCGGGCGCCTCCTCGAGGTACAGCGCCTTGGTGTAGGTGTGGCACTCGTCGCAGGTCTCGGCGCGCACCGCCTTCGAGCCGCCCTCGACGTGGTGGTAGGCGATGCCCTTGGTCGACACGCAATGGGCGCACTGGATGCGGGTGTAGTTCCAGCGCGTCTGGCACAGGCCGCAACACAGGAAGCGCGAGCCCTGCCGGCCGGCGGCGGCCTCGATCACCGAGGTGAGCGCGGTCGAGCCGCAGACCGGGCAGAGATTGCGCGGCTCCAGCGGCGCGGGCGTCGCCGGATCGAGCAGCGCGGCCATGCGCGCCCAGTGCAGTTCCAGCGCCGCGGCGATCAGCGGCACCTCGGCCATGTCCCACGGCTCCTGCTCGTCGCGCAGCAGGCGGTCGGCCAGGGCATTGATCGACTTATCGTCGCGTGCGGCAAAGGTAGCGAGCGCGGCGGCCGCTGCCTCGGGCATCGCGATGTCTTTCAGCGCGGCGGCGATGGCACGGGCGCCTGCGACGAACGAGGCATCGCGCGCCCAGGTCAGGCGTTCGATCAGCGCGAAACCGTGCGCCTTGCAGAAGGCGACGTGGTCTTCGCCGGGCAACGTGCCCGATGGCAGCGCGCCGGCCGCCTTGTGCTGGGCGCGCGCGATCTCGGCGACGAAGCGCAGGAACGGCTCGAGCGGATTGCCCGGCGCCAGCGCGTCGAGCCGCGCCGCACGCCTGGCGAAGTGCGTGGCGATGTCGGGCAGGCGGACGAAGGGCGCCGCCGCGATCTGGCCGATGTCGACCGGATCGGGGACGACGCGTCCTTTTAGACTCACTTGGCCTTGCCCACTTCCTCGCGCAGCCACTTGCGGTGATGGCGCCACGCCCAGCCGCCGGTGACCGAGCCGCGCGTCATGCCGCGGATCGTGCCGCGGATCCAGATCGCGGCGTAGATGTGGGTGATCACCACGATGATCAGCGTCACCGCCGCGGCGGCATGCACGACCACCGCCAGCCGCTTCTGCTCGATGGTGGTGTACTCGCCGAGCTGCGAATCCCACATCGCCAGCCCGCTGGTCAGCAGCAGGACGGTGAGGATCGACATCAGCCAGAACACCAGCTTCTGGCCGGCGTTGTACTTGCCGGCCTCGGGCACCTTGGTCTCGTCGCCCGAGACCACATGCTTGACGTTGCGCATCCAGGCGCTGTCGTCCTTGCCCCACAGATTGTAGCGCCAGAAGCGGATGAACAGGCCGAGGAAGCTCAGCATCGCCAGCACGCCCATCCAGGGATGGATGATGCGCGCCGTCGGCCCGCCGCCGAACAGGTCGGTAAGGAAGAAGAGCGAGGGATGGAACAGCGCCATGCCCGACAGCGCGAGGCAGATCATCAGGATCGCGTTGATCCAGTGATTGAGCCGCGCGCCTGTCGTGTAGCGATCGAAGATCGTGGTCCTGTCGGCCATCGCTCACTCCGCCGATGTGCGCCGCGCCTTGGCCGCGGCTTCTTCGTCTTCCTCCTGGACCTCGTTGGGCCCATGGGTGACGTAGTGGAAGAAGCCGACCAGCGCCGCCAGGCCGACGCCGGCCAGGGCCAGCGGCTTGGTGATGCCCTTCCACAGATCGACCAGCGGGCTGATCTTCGGATCCTTGGGCAGGTTGGCGTAGATCTCCGGCCGGTCGACATGCTTGAGCACGTACATCACGTGCGTGCCGCCAACGCCCGGCGGATCATAGAGCCCGGCGCTCTTGTAGCCGCGCTCCTTGAGGTCGGCGATGCGCTTGTCGGCCCAGGCGATCATGTCCTTCTTGGTGCCGAAGGAGATCGCCTGCGTCGGGCAGACCTTGGCGCAGGCCGGCGCCTGGCCGACCGCGACGCGGTCGGAGCACAGGGTACACTTGTAGGCCTTGGCGTCCTTCTTGGAGATGCGCGGGATGTTGAAGGGGCAGCCCTTCACGCAATAGCCGCAGCCAATGCAGTTCTCGGAGATGAAATCGACGATGCCGTTCTTGTACTGCACGATGGCGCCCGGCGACGGGCAGGCCTTCAGGCAGCCCGGGTCGTCGCCATGCCTGCAGCCGTCCTTGCGGATCAGCCATTCGAAGCGGCCATCGACGTCGACCTCCGAGAAACGCATCAGCGTCCAGGTGTTCTCCGTCAGGTCGTGCGGGTTGTCGTAGACGCCGACATTGACGCCGACCTCCTCGCGCAAATCGTTCCATTCCAGGCAGGCGGCCTGGCAGGCCTTGCAGCCGATGCAGCGCGACACGTCGATCAGCTTGGCGACCTCGATCGCTTCGCGCTGGCCGGGCGGTGGCGTGGTGGTGGCCGAGCGGCGGCGGAGGTCGAGTGACTGAAGACTGCTCATCGTCGCCTCCCTACACCGCCGTCGTGCCGAGCTTCTTCACGTCCACCAGGAACGCCTTGTACTCCGGCGTCTCGATGTTCGCGTCGCCGACATAGGGCGTCAGCTGGTTGCAGCCGAAGCCCTTCTTGGTCTCGCCCGTGAAGCCCCAGTGCAGCGGGATGCCTACGGTGTGCACCGTCTTGCCGTCGATGGTCAGCGGCCGGATGCGCTTGGTGACGACAGCAACCGCCTTCACGCGGCCGCGGTTGGAGCGCACCTCGATCAGATCGCCGCTGGCGATGCCCTTCTCCTTGGCCAGCGCCTCGCCGACCTCGATGAACTCCTGGGGCTGCAGCGCCGCGTTGATGCGCGTGTGCTTGGACCAGAAGTGGAAGTGCTCGGTGAGACGATAGGTCGTGGCCACGATCGGGAAGTCGCTCGCCTTGCCGAACTGCTCCATGTCGCCCTTGAAGACGCGGGCGACCGGGTTGGGCCCGACCTTGGGATGCAGCGGGTTGGCGACCGGCGACTCGAAGGGCTCGTAGTGCTCGGGGAACGGCCCGTCGCGCATGAGAGCACGCGTGAACAGCCGCGCCGTGCCCTCCTGGTTCATGATGAACGGCCCGACGCTCGCCTCCGGCTTCACCGTCGGTCCGTAGTCGGGCACGTCGTAGCCCGCCCAGCGCTCGCCGTTCCACCAGATCTGCTTCTGCTTGGGATTGAAGGGATTGCCCTTCACGTCGGCGGACGCACGGTTGTAGAGGATGCGGCGATTGGCCGGCCACGACCACGCCCATTTCGGCGTCAGCCCCAGCCCGCCCGGATCGCTGTTGTCGCGCCGCGCCATCTGGTTGCCGGCCTCGGTCCAGCAGCCGGAATAGATCCAGCAGCCGCCCATGGTGGTGCCGTCGTTGCGCATCTCGCCGAAGCCTGAGAGCTGCTGGCCCTTGCGCAGGATCAGCTTGGACGCATCGCGCGGATCGGGCACGTCGGCCAGCACGCGACCGTTGAGCTCGCGCGCCAGCTCCTCGGGGTTGGGGAACGCCGGGTCCTCGTACTCCCAGGTGAGATTGACGACCGGATCGGGGAAGGCGCCGCCGTCCTTGCGGTACAGCTCGCGCACCTTCAGGAAGATCTTCGCCATGATCTCGATGTCGCTCATGGCTTCGGCCGGCGCGTCGGCGCCCTTCCAATGCCATTGCAGCCAGCGGCCCGAATTCACCAGCGAGCCGTTCTCCTCGGCGAAGCAGGTGGTCGGCAGGCGGAAGACCTCGGTCTGGATCTTCGCCGGATCGGCCGGGTTGTGCTCGCCGTGGTTCTGCCAGAACTCGCTGGTCTCGGTGGCCAGCGGGTCCATCACGACGAGGAACTTCAGCTTCTCCAGCGCCGCCTGCAGCTTGCGCCGGTTGGGGAACGACAGCAGCGGGTTGAAGCCCTGGCAGAAATAGCCGGTCATCTTGCCCTGGTGCATCAGCTCCCAGCCGCGCAGGACGTCGTAGGCGGGAACGTCGAGCTTGGGCAGGTAGTCGTAGGCCCAGTCGTTGTCCTTCGTCGCGGCATTGCCCCACATCGCCTTCATGAAGGAGACGAA
>CAYNOF010001080.1:0-4026 GCA_964398335.1 uncultured Rhizobiaceae bacterium | reverse complement strand
GCAGCCGTCGGCTCGGCCTCGCGGCCCACCGTCGGCGGCGCGACGGACGCGATCGTCGCGTCCTTCTCGCGGCTCAGCACGCGCACGCCCTCGGGCAGGTCGAGCTGGCTCAAGTGCACCGTGCCGCCGATCTCCAGGCCGGTGAGGTCGACCTCGAAGAACTGCGGGATCTTGTCGGCGCGGGTGCGCACCGAGATCTCGTGCAGGATGATGTTGAGCACGCCGCCGCGCTTGATGCCGGGCGAGGCGCCTTCGTTCTTGAAGTGCACCGGCACCTGCACGGTGATCACCGAGTTGGCACCGACGCGCAGGAAGTCGAAGTGGATCGCCCGGTCGGTGACCGGATCGAGCTGCACGTCGCGCGGCAGCACGTCGTACTTCTGGCCGTCGAGCTCGACGAGGATGCGGTGGTTGAAGAAGCCCTCGCTGTGCATGACACGCTCGAGCTGCTTGGGTTCCACCGAGATCGGCAGGGGGGGCTGCTTGTCGCCGTAGATCACGGCCGGAATCAAACCCTCGCGACGCGAGGCCCGGGCGCCCCCCTTGCCGGCCCGGTCCCGCTTCTTCGCGGGGATGGTCAACATGTCGGACATCGTCCGCTTTCTCCTAGGATAGACACCCGGCGGGACGACCCCGGCGGGCCTTTCGCAGACCGGCCTCCAGGGGTGCCGCGCCTGCCAAAAGAACGGAGCCGCCGGACGGGTGCCCGGCGGCGGTGCGTGCTTCAACACCATTGGCCGCGGCCCGTCAACGGCCGGTTTGGTTGACTCGGGGGTTGCTTGCCCGTATAGCCATCCGCCGTATTCGACCGCCCGCGGCTGGCCGCCGGCGGTCGTCGTTTTTCGCAACGAAATCCGTTGCTTAGGGAGTCTTAACCGTGAAACGGACCTACCAGCCCAGCAAACTGGTGCGCAAGCGCCGCCATGGCTTCCGCAGCCGCATGGCCACGGTTGGCGGCCGCAAGGTGCTGTCCAATCGCCGCGCCAAGGGCCGCGCGCGTCTGTCGGCCTGATCCGGCCGCGCCACGGACATCCCGCACGACGGCCGCCCGATGACGGCCGACCTCACCCCCTCCCCGGGTCCCATCGCGCGCCTGCCGGCGCGCCGCGATTTCCTGCGCGTGCAGGCCGCCGGCCGCAAGCAGGTGACGCCGGGCTTCATCCTGCAGATGGCGCCGCTGCCCGAGGGGCAGGGCGGCCAGCGCAGCCCAAGGGTGGGCTTCACCGCCAGCAGGAAGATCGGCAATGCCGTGGCGCGCAACCGCGCCCGCCGCCGCCTGCGCGCGCTGGCGCGCGAGGTGCTGGCGCCGCTGGCCGCGCCGGGCTTCGACTTCGTGCTGATCGGCCGTCAGGGCACCTTGCAGCGCGACTACGCCGCCATGGCGCGCGACCTGAAGGGCGCGCTGCGCCGGCTGCAGCAGGAGAAGGCGGCGTGATCGCGCGCGGTGCCGCCCTGCTATTGATTGCTCTGGTGCGGCTGTACCAGGCGACCTTGGCCTATTTCTTCCGCGGCGCCTGCCGCTTCGAGCCCTCCTGCTCACGCTACGCCGTCGAGGCGGTGGCGACGCACGGTGCGGCACGCGGCGGCGTGATGGCCCTGCGACGGCTGTGCCGTTGCCATCCCTGGGGCGGTGCGGGATACGACCCCGTGCCCGCGCCGCGCACGCCCCTTGCCTCGACGTCCGTGCGCACCCCCCGCGCGATCGATTTCTGACGGTCACTCCGATGGATCAAAAGAACCTTATCGTCGCCATCGCCCTTTCGGTCGCGATCATCCTGGGCTGGCAGTACCTCATCGCACCCTCGCCCGACCAGGTGCGGCGCGAGCAGCAGGAGAAGCAGCGCCAGATCGACGAGGCGCGCAAGGCGCAGCCCGCGCCGGCCCAGCCCACGCCGGGCTCGGCGCCGCCGCAGGCGCCCGGTGGGCCGCCGGCTCCCGCGCCGTCGCTGGCGCCGACCTCGTTTCTCGACCGTGCCGACGCGCTCAAGCGGTCGCCGCGCGTGACCTTCCGCACGCCCGAGCTTGAAGGCTCGATCGCGCTCAAGGGCGCGCGCATCGACGACGTGCGGCTGGTGAAGCATCGCATCACCGTCGATCCCAACAGCGGCATGGTACCGGTGCTGTCGCCCGAGGGCGTGCATGACGCCTACTACGCCGAGTTCGGCTGGGCGCTGAAGCCGAACACCACCGTCAAGGTGCCGGGCCCCGACACCGAGTGGACCGCCGACCGCCAGACCCTCGAGGTCGGCCAGCCGGTGACGCTCTCCTGGGACAACGGCGAGGGCCTGATCTTCCGCCAGAAGATCGAGCTCGATCCGCAGTTCATGTTCACGATCACCCAGTCGGTCGAGAACAAGGGCAGCGCCACCGTCGACCTCGCGCCCTATGGCCTGGTCACGCGCCACGGCGAGCCCAAGGTCGAGGGCATCTACCTGCTGCACGAGGGCCCCTATGGCGTCTTCGACGACAAGCTCAAGGAATTCGACTGGAGCAGCTTCAAGGAGGGCAAGAACCGCCAGGAGCTGACGACCACCGGCGGCTGGCTGGGCTTCACCGACAAGTACTGGATGGCGACCCTGATCCCCGACCAGAAGGACAAGGTCGCAGCCCGCATCTTCAAGATCGACGATCCGGTGCTGAAGAAGTACCAGGCCGACTTCACCGGACCGCTGCTGACGATCAATCCGGGCGAGCGCAAGGAGTCCGCGGCGCGGCTCTTCGCCGGCGCCAAGATCGTGCACACGGTCAACGACTATGCCGAGCGGCTGGGCATCGCGCGCTTCGACCTGGCGATCGACTGGGGCTGGTTCTGGTTCTTCACCAAGCCGCTGTTCTGGCTGCTCGACAAGATCTTCGGCCTGATCGGCAATTTCGGCGTCGCCATCCTGACCTTGACGGTGATCGTGAAGCTTCTGTTCTTCCCGCTCGCCAACAAGTCCTACGAGTCGATGACCAAGATGAAGAAGCTGCAGCCCGAGATGGAGAAGCTGCGGGCGCGCTTCGGCGAAGACAAGATGAAGATGAACCAGGAGCTGATGGCGCTCTACAAGCGGGAGAAGGTGAATCCTGCCGCCGGCTGCGTGCCCGTCGTCATCCAGATCCCGGTGTTTTTTGCGCTCTACAAGGTGTTCTACACCACCATCGAGATGCGCCATCAGCCGTTCTTCGGCTGGATCCACGACCTCTCCTCGCCCGATCCGCTGACCCTGCTGCAGGGCTTCGGCCTGTGGCACTGGCAGGTGCCGGGCATCCTGCACATCTTCGACATCGGCATCTGGCCCATCATCATGGGCATCACGATGTACACGCAGCAGATGCTCAACCCGCAGCCGGCCGACCCGGTGCAGGCGCGCATCTTCCAGTTCCTGCCGATCATGTTCACCTTCATGCTGGCGCCCTTCGCCGCCGGCCTGGTGATCTACTGGGCGTGGAACAACACGCTGTCGATGATCCAGCAATACACCATCATGCGCCGGCTGGGCGTGCCCATCGCCTTCGGCGCCAAGGCGCCGGCACCCGCCAGCGGCAAGCCGCCCGACAAGCGTTAAGGCCATCGTCAGGCCGCCTCAGGCAACGGCGGCGGATGCTCTTCCTTCGCCCCGCGGAGGACAGCGGCCGCCGACGAGCCCGAGGGGCCTTGCACTGGTTGTCTATGGTCGGCGGCTGTCGTTGAAGCGGCAGGCGCCGCATCCGCCTCGCCGGCGTCCGGCACCTTCTCCCCGGCGTGGGGACAAGCGGGATAGCGCAGCCGCGCCCGCCGGCCGACGCGCTGCAGCTGCGCCCAGTCGACGATCGCCAGGTACTCGACGCCGTCGACAGCGTAGATGAGCACCAAGCCATGCTAAGCCAGCTCGTCGATCATAGCGCGCACTCTATCTTTGTCTATGTTTTCGCCGGGAAACACCTGCATGCGGATGGTGCGCGGCCGCAGCGGCTGCACGCCGCCGTCGTCGGCGAAGTTCCACAGGCCGATGAACAGGAGGCGTGTCATCGGCTGGCAGTCGATGACCGCCTCCCAGGTCCAGA
>CAYNOF010001079.1:0-1126 GCA_964398335.1 uncultured Rhizobiaceae bacterium | reverse complement strand
CAACCGTGCGTTCAACAGCTTCGCCGCCTGCATCTACAACGAGGTCGAGCCGTTCCGCGACAAGGAGAAGGCTGCGCAGTTCCGTCGGCGCTTCAATGACCTGATCGAGCTGCAGGGCCACGTCGCCCGCTACGTGACCGCGCGCTGCAAGGAGGAGTATCAGGAGGCGCTGGACGAGCTGGAACAGGGCGGCACCTTCTCGACGCAGCGCCGGCGCGATTTCGAGACCGGCATCAACGCATTCGCCATGGCCGTCACCGGTTTCGTCGCGTGGAAGCTCTGGGAGAGCGGCACCAAGCGCTGACATTCGACAATCGTAGGGGCGGAAATAGGGGATCGGCGGCTGCGCCCTTACACTGCGCGGCATGGCAGAGACTCAATACTCCCCCGCGCAGATCCAATCCCTCCGCAAGCAGTGCGAGCGCAGGCTCGCCGCGCTGGAACGCGAGCGCAGCTCGTGGTTCGCGCATTGGCAGGAGCTGTCGAAGCACATCCTGCCGCGCCGCGGCCGCTTCCTGGTGACACCCAACCAGGGTGACCGCGGTGTCAAGCTCAACGGCGGGATCCTCGACGAGAGCGGCACCTTCGCCGCGCGCACCTTCGCCGCCGGCATGATGTCGGGCATCACCTCGCCGGCGCGGCCGTGGTTCCGCTTCACCCTGGGCAACCGCGATCCGCGCCGCGAGTCCAACGCGGTGCGCGCCTGGCTCGACGACGTGCGCCAGGTGACGCTCGACGCCTTCGCGCGCTCGAACGCCTACAACGCGCTGGGCTCGATCTACGAGGAGCTCGGCGTCTTCGGCACCGGCGTGCTGCTGATCGACGAGGACGAGGAGGACGACATCCGCTGCTACGCGCTGACCGTGGGCGAGTACTACCTCGGCTCCTCGGCGCGGCTCGCCGTCGACACGCTCTACCGCGTCTTCCCGATGACGGTGGCGCAGCTCGTGCAGCGCTTCGGTCTCGACAGCTGCTCCGACGACGTGGCGGCGATGTACAAGCGCGGCGATCTCGACGTCGAGCGCGACGTCGTGCACGCCATCGAGCCCAATGACGTGCGCGTCGAGGGCAGCGCGCTTTCCGAGGACAAGCCGTTCCGCTCGGTCTATTTCGAGAGGGGCGCGGC
>CAYNOF010001078.1:0-1286 GCA_964398335.1 uncultured Rhizobiaceae bacterium | reverse complement strand
ATGTCGGCGGCGCCGCGCTCTACCTGCTGTCGGATCTGTCCGCCGGGGTCACCGGCGAGGTGCACCACGTCGATGCCGGCTATCACGTGATGGGCATGGCGCCGCCGTCCGCTGCGGCGGGTGGCGGCAACGGCGAAGAGTAGACGACAGGGGCCGCGAGAGAACGGTCCGGAGCGTGCAGAGGTGAGCGACAGCGAGGCGATCATGCCGGCGCATTCCGCGCCGGCGGCGGCTGCCCACACGGCTTCCGTCGCGCGGCGTACGCGTCCGAGCTTCGACGAGGCGACATCGTTCCTCGAGGGACGCAGCGGCGTGCGCCTGCGCTCGCTGGTGCAGATCCGCTGGATCGCGGTCGCCGGCCAGGCGGTGACCGCCGGCACGGTGCATTGGGGCCTGGGCTTCAGGCTGCCGGTGCTGTTCGTGTTCTGCACCATCGGCATATCGGCGCTGCTCAACCTGTTCTTCGAGATCGGCCGGCCGACCAGCACGCAGCTGCGCGATCGCGAGGCCGCGGTCTTCCTCGGCTTCGACGTGCTGCAGCTCACCCTGCTGCTCTATCTCACCGGCGGCATCTCCAACCCATTCGTGCTGCTGCTGCTGGCGCCCGTCGCGGTCGCCGGCTCGAACCTGTCGCGCCGCAGCGTCGGCCTGCTGACCGGGTTGACCGTGGTGTGCGCCGGCGTGATCACGCTGTTCCATCTGCCGTTGCCCTGGGACGGCTCGCCGCCCGTGTTGCCGCCGATCTTCGTCACCGCGGCCTGGCTGGCGGTGACGCTCTCGATCGTGCTGATCGCGCTCTACACTTGGCGGCTGGCCGACGAGAGCCGGCGCATGGGCGATGCGCTCGCCGCGGTGGCCGCGACGCTCGCACACGAGCAGCGCATCTCCGCGCTGGGCGCCCTGGCGGCCGCGGCGGCGCACGAGCTGGGCAGCCCGCTGTCGACCATCTCCGTGGTCAGCCGCGAGATGCAGCGCGAGATCGAGGCCGACGATCCGCTGCGCGAGGACGTCGACCTGCTGGTCGACCAGGCCGAGCGCTGCCGCACTATCCTGGCGCGGCTGAGCGTCGATCCGGTGGGCGACGTGTCGGATGCCTATGCCGTCGTGCCGGTACCTGCTTTGGTGGAGGCAGCGGCCGAGCCGTGGAACGACGGCAAGGTGAAGATCGTCTTCGCGGCGGCACCCGCGGCGCCCTCGGCGCCCAAGACGGCGCCGGTCATGGTGCGTGGGCCGGAGTTCTTGCAGGGCGTCGGCAATCTGGTGCAGAACGCCTGCGGCTTCGCCCA
>CAYNOF010001077.1:0-8561 GCA_964398335.1 uncultured Rhizobiaceae bacterium | reverse complement strand
ATGCTGACCCGCCCGGCCAGCTCGCCGCGCTTCAGCATGCTGGTGCCGTAGCTCGTCGGCTCCTGGGTCGCGTCGAAATCGTAGTCGTAGGTGTCGACTTCCTTGGTGTAGCCCGCCGCCGCGACGTGGCCGGGCAGGTAGGCCGGGTTCCACGGCACCAGGAACATCGGCCGATGGGTATGGCCCTCGATCAGCATGCCCATCTCGGCGTTGATCGAGGGGTTGAACGGCCCGTTGACGCGCTTCATGCCGTGCGCGCGCAGCCAGTCCTCGGCGGCGCCGAGCAGCGCCTTGACCACCGCGGCGTCGTCGATCGCATCGAGGCAGCCGAAATGCCCGGTGGCGTCGTGGTAGCGCTCGAGATGCAGGTGATCGATCTGCGCCGAGATGCGGCCCACCGGCTTGCCGTCGCGCCAGGCGAGAAAGCGCTCGCTGTCGGCGTGCTTGAAGAACGGGTTCTTCTTCGGGTCGAAGGTCTTGCGGCGATCGAAATCCAGCGGCGCCACCCAGCCCGGCATGCCGCGGTAGAGCTTGCGCGGCAGCTGGATGAAGGTGGTGAAGTCGGCGGCGCCGGAAACGGGCCGCACCTCGGTCGGGCCGGTCATGCGCCGCTGAACTGGCCGGTCTGCCCTGCGCTTGTCAAGCTGGTCAGGACGTTGACGCCTTGCTGGCGGCTCCCGAGACTGCCGGCCAAAGCGGAGGGACCGAGATGAAGCAGCGCAAGCAGGCGATGATCGTGGCGGCGCAGCCCGAGCCGACCGAGGCCGGCGCCGACATCCTGCGTGCGGGCGGCAACGCGGTCGACGCGGCCATCGCCTGCGCCCTGGTGCAGGGCGTGGTCGATCCGCTGATGTGCGGCATCGCCGGCTTCGGCAGCTGCGGCATCTACATGCCGGGCAAGAAGTTCCACGGCTACATCGACGCCCACGCGCCGGCGCCGCTCGCGGCGCGGCCCGACATGTGGGAGCACCTGATCGAGGGCGAGGCGCGCGACGGCTACGGCTTCATCCTCAAGGGCCGGGTCAACGACATCGGCTACCAGTCGATCTGCGCGCCGGCCAATCTGCGCCTGTACCACGACGCGCAGCGCGAGCACGGCGTGCTGCCCTGGGAGCAGGTCGTCGAGCCGGCGATCCACTGGGCCGAGAACGGCTGGAACGTGCGCCCGCACGTGCATTACTGGTGGTCCGACGAGGGCGCCATGGGCCGCGCGCCCAATCATGAGCGGATCACCTTCACGCCGGCGGCGCGCGCGCTCTACTGCCGCGACGACGGCACGCCCAAGCGTGTCGGCGACTTCGTGCGCAACCGCGACTACGGCCGCACCCTGCGGCTGATCGCCAAGGGCGGCGCCGACGCCTTCTATCTCGGCGAGATCGCCGACGCGATCGTCGCCGACATGCAGAAGCACGGCGGCCTGATCACGCGCGAGGATCTGCGCACCTGGACGACCAGCCGCAACGAGCCGCTGTGGGGCAAGTACCGCGGCTACGACGTGTCGAGCAATCGGCCGCCGGGCGGCGGCGTGATGCTGATCGAGATGCTCAACATCCTCGAGCAGTTCGACCTCGCGGCGATGGAGCACAATTCGCCGGAGTACCTGCGCGTGGTCAGCGAGGCGATGAAGCGCGCCACCATCGACAAGGATCTCTATGTCGGCGATCCCAAGTTCGTCGACGTGCCGATCGACCGGCTGAACGCCAAGGAATACGCGAGGGCGATGGCCGACGAGATCAAGAAGGGCGTCAAGGCCGCGGTGCCGCGCTTCAATGCGGGGGCGCCGCGCAAGGACACCACGCAGGTCTCGGTGATCGACAAGGACGGCAACTGCGTGACCATGACCCATTCGCTGGGCATGCCCTCGGGGGTGATCACCGAGGGGCTGGGCTTCATGTACAACGGCTGCATGGGCGTGTTCGACCCGCGGCCCGGCCGCGCCGGCTCGATCGCGCCGGGCAAGGCGCGCTTCAGCTCGGTGGTGCCCTCGATCTTCTTCAAGGACGGCCGGCCCAACCTGATCATCGGCGCGCCGGGCGCGACGCAGATCGCCATGGGCGTGCTGCAGGTGTCGCTCAATGCGCTCGACTTCGACATGACCATGACCGAGGCGGTGAGCGCGCCGCGCTTCTCCGCCACCAGCGACGCCATCGACGTCTCCAACCGCATCCCGCGCGCCACGCAGAAGGCGCTGGAGGGCATGGGCTACGAGGTGATCCGCAACGCCTACACCTTCGGCTTCGCCGCGGTGCACGCGATCCGTGTCCATCCCGACGGCCTGGACGGCGGCGCCGATCCGGGCCACGACGGCATTGTCATGGCGGTTTGAAGGCAGCCCGGCAATCGGCCGTTACCGAGTTCGCCCAAAATAAACACGGTTGCTGCCCTACCTTGATGAGCGTGACGGCGTTGCTTTCGTCGTCAGTCTCATGTGGAGGCAAGCATGTTGAGGCGTGGATTCTTCGGACTGGTCGCTGGCTCGGCCGCGTTCGGCGTCGTCGGCCTGACGGCCGCCACCGCGTCGGCGCAGGACTGGAACGTGTACAATGCGCCGCCGTCGCCGCGGTACGAGCCGGTGCCGACGCCGCGTCCGGGCTACACCTGGGCCCCGGGCTACTGGGGCTGGGACGGCAACCGGCACTACTGGCATGGCGGCGAGTGGATGCCCGAGCGCCGCGGCCACCGCTGGGTGCCGGCCCACTGGGTCGACACCGATCCGGGCCCGCGGCGGCGCTGGCGCTTCGTCCCCGGTCACTGGGAACGGATCTAGTCCTGGCGCCGGCCTGATCCGGCAAGCCGTGAGCCGTATCCGCCGACGCGGGTACGGCTCATAGCGTTTTGCGCATATTGATCGAGGTCGGCTCGCTGAAGCCGGGATGCGCCTCGCGCGAGGTCTCGACATAACCCAGGCGGGCAAACAGGCGCTGGTTGCCGGTCAGTGCGATGCGCACGCCCAGCACCACAGCCGGCGCGCCCCGCGCCCGTGCCTCGGCCTCGACGGCGGCCACCAGGGCTTCGGCCACGCCGCTGCGGCGGTGATCGGGCAGCACCGAGAGCCGGCCGAAATACACATCCTCACCCCTGTCGCGATAGAGCACGCAGCCGACGGCCACGCCGCCGCGCTCGGCGATCACCGCGCCCTGGCGGCCGACGAGCTGCCGGGCGATGCCGTCAGGCGTCTCGCCATAGGCGCTGGAGTCGGGCTTCAGCTTGCCGCGATACTCGGCGAAAGCGGTCTGGATGAGATCGAGGACCAGCCGCGCATCATCAGGCGTTGCGCGGCGAAGCGTGAGATCGGCCATCAGTGCAGGATCGTACCGCCGTCGATATAGGCTGTCGAACCGGCGTGCGAGATGCGAAGACGCTGCGCATAGCGGCCGGCGCGCGCCTCGATCGCGCGCGATTCGTGGCGCGGCGCGATGCCGTCGCGCAGCGCCTCGGCGAGCACCCGTCCGTGATAGCCGCCCGGCAGCAAGCCCAGCACGTCGAGGATCGTCGGCATCACGTCGGTGATGCCAGCGGGGCAGGTCGAGACGTAGCCCTCGCGGAAGGAGGGCCCGCCGGCCGCCAGCCAGTTGTTGAGCTCGCGCGGGTGCAGGCCGCCATGCATGCTGCCGCCTTCGGGGATGTCATGGTCGTGATGGGTGCGGCCGCGCCAGCCGCCCGAGCCCGGCTCGTCGTCGGTGGCCAGGGTGAACATCAGGTCGGCCGAGCGCGCATGCGTCACGCCCAGCAGCGCGCGATCGAGCGTGCCGTCGATCGGCCCATGCGTGCCGTCGCCGCCCGACGCGAAGATCAGCCCGCACCAGGGCTGCTCGCGCAGGAAGGCCACGAGGTCGCGCGCCAGGCCGACATCGCGGCGGCGCAAGGAGACCAGCGACGGCGAGCCGGACACCACGGACATGTCGCCATCGCCCGATGCGCGCGTGTCGGCGCGGAAGCCGGCGGCGGTGAAATGCCCGACCACGCCGATGCGCTCGTGCGTGGTGACGTGGCCGTGGTCGGAGACGGTGATGATCGAGCGGCGGTCGTGATCGGGCGCCGCCTGCCACGCCGCGACGATCTCGCCGAACGCGCCGTCCACGGTCTTCAGCGCGACCAGCGTCTCGGGCGAGCCGATGCCGCGGTAATGGTAGGTCGTGTCCGGATCGGCGAACCACAGGATCGCCACGTCGGGATCGATCACCGGCCAGACGTGCTCGAGATAGATGCGCTTGGCATGCTCGATGCGCGCGTTCATCGGGATCTCGGCCGGCGGCGGCGCGCCGAAGCGGTCGGCGAGGTCCTGCCAGGAGTCGCGGCAGGGCGCCGAGTAGGCCGGGCCGTGCGAGGACCAGCGCAGCAGGCCGAGCTGCTCGGCCCGGTGGTTCAGCAGCCAGCTCGAGCCGGTCGACGCGGTCGATACCGTCGCCAGGGTCTTGCCCTGCATGTGCAGCCGCTCGCCGAGGCTGGGCGCGGTCAGCAGCCGGCCGTTCCAGGCGCGGTCGGCGGCGACCAGGTGCTCCATCTTGCCGGTGTTGATGGCGTGCTCGGCGAAGACCTCGGCGGCGTGGAAGGCGTTGGCCACCAGCCCGTGCATGTCGGGCCGCTGGCCGGTGACCAGGGCCGCGGCGTTGACCCGAGTCTCGCTCGGGAACACCGCGCGGCTGCGCGGGAAGACGCTGTGCGCATCGGCGAAGCGGCGCAAATTCGGCATCAGCTCTGCCGTCACCATGTCCGGCCGCAGGCCGTCGAAGACGACGACGAGAACCTTGTTGTCGGCCATTCCTGCTCCGTTCCGCCAGCCGGACGATGGCGGCGATACTACACGGGCGCGCTTCGCCTCGCGTATCAGGATCGCTATGGTTCCGCCGCATGGGAGGACCGCGCAATGGCCCTGATCACCTACCTCACCCGCATCCAGTTCGACTTCGGCGCCATCAGGCTGCTCGAGGCCGAGCTGCAGCTGCTCGGCATGCGCCGGCCGCTGATCGTCACCGACAAGGGCATCATCGCCGCCGGCATCTGGGACAAGGTCAAGGCCAACCTGCCCGGCAACATGCCGCTTTCGATGTACGACCAGACGCCGGAGAACCCGACCGAGGCGGCGATGCGCGAGGCCCTGGCCATCTACCGCGAACAGCAATGCGACGGCATCATCGCCATCGGCGGCGGCTCCTCGATGGACCTCGCCAAGGCGGTCGGCCTGATGGCGACGCATCCCGGCCCCTCGCTGCTGCCCTATGCCGTGGTCGAAGGCGGCGGGCCGAAGATCACGCCGGCGGTGGCGCCCATCGTGGCGATCCCGACCACGTCGGGCACCGGCAGCGAAGTCAGCCGCGGCGGCATCATCATCATGGACGACGGCCGCAAGCTGGCGATCGGCAGCCCCAACCTGATCCCCAAGCTGGCGCTGTGCGATCCTGAATTGACCCTGGGCCTGCCGAAGCACCTCACCGCCGGCACCGGCATGGACGCCATCGCGCATTGCGCCGAGACCTTCATGTCGGCGGCGATCAACCCGCCGGCCGAGGCGATCGCGCTCGACGGGCTGGAGAAGGCGTGGCGCCACCTCGAGCGCGCGGTGAAGGACGGCCAGGACCGCGAGGCGCGCTGGAACATGATGATGGCCTCGATGCAGGGCGCGATGTGCTTCCAGAAGGGGCTGGGCGCGGTGCACTCGCTGTCGCATCCGACCGGCGGGCTCAAGGGCCTGCGCCTGCACCACGGCACGCTCAACGCCGTCTACATGCCCGGCGTGATGCGCTTCAACGGGCCGGTGCTGGGCACCGGCAAGATCGAGAAGATGGCGGCGATCATGGGCACCAGGCCCAGCGCCGAGGCGCTGGCGGATGCCGTCGTCGGCATGAACGAGCGCATCGGCATTCCCACCGGGCTGAAGGCGATGGGCGTGACCGAGGATCGCTTCGAGACGATTGCGGATGGCGCGCTGGGCGATCACTGCCACATGACCACGCCGCGCCAGCCGACCAAGGCGGAATATCTGCAGCTGATCGAAGGCGCGTACGGCGCCTGAGTGGAGGGAACGTCATGAAGGTCAATGGCAAGGTCTGCGTCGTGACGGGCGCGGCGGGCGGCATCGGCGAGGCGATCGCGCGGCGTTACGCGGCCGAGGGCGCGAAGGGCGTCGTGGTCGCCGACCGGCCCAGCGACAGCCTGCAGCGCGTCGCCCGGGAGATCGGCGGCCTGGCCGTGCCCTGCGACGTCGCGGTCGAGGGCGACATCCGCAAGCTGGTGAGCGAGGCCGAGCGCGCCTACGGGCCGGTCGACGTGTTCTTCTCCAACGCCGGCATCGTGCGCGCCGGCCACGAGTCGGCGTCGGACAAGGACTGGGCCGACAGCTGGGCGATCCACGTGATGAGCCACGTCTACGCCGCGCGCGCTTTGGTGCCGGGCATGCTGGCGCGCAAGTCGGGCTACCTGCTGAACACCGCCTCGGCCGCCGGATTGCTGGCCTCGATGGGCTCGGCGCCCTACGGCGTCACCAAGCACGCCGCCGTGGCGCTGGCCGAGCATCTGTCGATCCAGTACGGCGACAAGGGCATCCGCGTCTCCTGCCTCTGCCCGCAGGCGGTCGACACCGCCATGTACCGCGGCACCGGCACCACGGCCGCCGGCATCGACGGCATCATGAAGCCGGCCGACGTCGCCGACGCGGTGATCAAGGCGATGGACGCCGAGCGCTTCCTGATCCTCTCGCACCCCGTGGTGCACGAATACATGCAGCGCAAGACCGCCGACGCCGATCGCTGGCTCGCCGGCATGCGCCGCCTGCGCGACAAGACGGCGAAGTGAGATGACGACGCGGGTCCCGCTCTGGCTCGACTGCCGCAGCCCGTATTCCTATCTGGCGATGAAGGCGATCGACGGGCTGGAGCGCGATTTCGACGTCGCGGTCGAGCCGCGCCCGTACTCGCTCGACATCAAGGGCATCGCCGGCGCGGCGATGGCCGATCCCGCCGCCGCGGCGCGCGGGCTGCGGCGCATCAAGTACCTCTACATGGACGTGCGCCGCTTCGCGGCGCCGCTGGGGCTGACCATCCTCGGCCCGAAGAAGGTCTTCGACGGCGTGCTGGCGCATATCGCCTTCCTGCACGCCATGGATCGCGGCGGGACGCGCGCCTTCCTCGATGCGATCTATCCGCGCTTCTTCGAACGGCGCATCGATATCGAGAGCAGCGCCGAGATCGAGGCGATGCTGGGCGAGATCGGCCTCGACGCGGCGGGCTATGCCGCGCTGCGCGACGGCGAGGGCCGCGCGCGGCTGGCGGCGCTGGATGCCGAGGCCGAGGCGGCCGGCGTCTTCGCCGTGCCGACCTTCGTGCTCGACGGCGAGCTGTTCTGGGGCCAGGACCGCGTCGGGCTGCTGAAGGCCGCGCTGGCGAAGAAGGGCCTGGCGAGGTGAGCGAACCGCGCACAACCAGCCAGGCGGCGCCCGAGATCGTCGCGGTCATCGACGCCTACATCGCGGCGCTCAACAAGCGCGACCTCGACGGCGTGCGCGCGACGTTCCATTTTCCGCACGTGCTGTTCGGCTCCGGCATGGTGACGCACTACCCGACGCCTGACGATCTCTCCTTCACCGCCTTCGATGCCCGTACGGCGCAGCATGGCTGGGCACGCAGCACCTGGGACGGCCAGTGCGTGCTGCTGAGCGGGCCCGACAAGGTGCACATCGACGTGTGGTTCACGCGCTGGCGTGCCGACGGCTCGAAGATCGGCACGCACCACTCGATGTACATCGTCACCAGGATCGACGGGCGCTGGGGCATCCAGGCCCGCTCGAGCTACGGCTGACCTGCTTCGCAAGAATCTCCTCACCCTGAGGAGCGCCGGCAGGGCGCGTCTCGAAGGCGGGGCTGCAGACCAGGTGCGTTGCACATGCTTCGAGGCGGCCGCCGGCGCGGCCTCCTCGGCATGCGGCGGAGCTAACCCCTCGACTGGCGCTCGATGAGGTCGATGTCGCGGGCGGCGCCTTCGGAGGCGGAGAGCGCGAAGGCGGCGTAGGCGCGCAGCGCCGTCGACACCATGCGCTCGCGCTTCTCGGTCGGCTTCCACGCCTGGGCGCCGCGCGCCAGCATCGCCTCGCGACGCTTCGCCAGGGTCGCCTCGTCGACCGCGAGGTGCAGCTTGCGCTGCGGGATGTCGATCTCGATGAGGTCGCCGTCCTCGACCAGGCCGATCAGGCCGCCGGTCGCGGCCTCGGGCGAGATGTGGCCGACGCTCAGCCCCGAGGAGCCGCCGGAGAAGCGGCCATCGGTGATCAGGGCGCATTTCTGGCCCAGCCCGACGCTCTTGATGTAGCTCGTCGGGTACAGCATCTCCTGCATGCCCGGCCCTCCGCGCGGCCCCTCGTAGCGGATCACCACCACGTCGCCGGGCTTGAGCGTAAAGCCGAGGATCGCCTTCACCGCCGAATCCTGGCTCTCGAAGACGCGCGCCGGACCCTTGAAGCTCAGGCAGTTCGCCGGCACGCCGGCGGTCTTCACGATCGAGCCGTCGGGCGCCAGGTTGCCGTAGAGCACGGCAAGCCCGCCGTCCTTCGAGTAGGCGTGCTCGCCCGA
>CAYNOF010001076.1:0-4062 GCA_964398335.1 uncultured Rhizobiaceae bacterium | reverse complement strand
TCCGGCGCCGGCGTGGCGGTGGTGGGCGATCCCCAGCAATGCGCCGACACCTTGCAGAAGTTCATCGATGTCGGCTGCCACTCCTTCTGCCTGTCGGGCTATCTGCACGACGAGGAGGCGGAGCGCTTCGGCCGGCTGGTGATGCCGCTGCTCAAGGCCCGCAACGCCGCCCGGATGGCCGCCGAATGACGACAAAGCACCGCAGGATCGGGACAAGATTCACGGCCCGATAGGTCAGCACGCCTGCTATATCGTCGCCCCAAAATCGGAGGGAAACGACGATGGACACGCTGACCTTCTGGGATGGCGCCTGGCAGGAAGGCAGCCCCAACCTGATGGGGCCGCGCGACCACGCATTCTGGCTGGGCTCGATCGTCTTCGACGGCGGCCGCGCCTTCGACGGCTGCGGCCCCGATCTCGATCAGCATTCGCAACGCGTCGTGCGCTCGGCCAAGTCCATGGGCCTGAACCCGACCAAGAGCGCCGAGGAGATCCTGGCGCTGTCGAAGGAAGGCGTGCGCCGTTTCGGGCCCAAGGCCGAGCTCTACGTGCGGCCGATGTTCTGGGCGACCAAGGGCGGGCCGGGCCCGATCTCGATCGATCCCGACAGCACCAAGTTCTGCCTGTGCATCTACAATTCGCCGATGCGCGCCGGCACGCCGCTGACCCTGGGCCTGTGCCGCACCATCCGCCGCCCGACGCCGGAGAGCGCGCCGACCATGGCCAAGGCCTCGGCGCTCTATCCCAATTCCTCGCGCGGCGTGCGCGAGATCGCGGCGCGCGGCTTCCAGAACGGCATCGTGCTCGATGCGCTGGGCAACGTCGCGGAGACCTGCAGCTCCAATTTGTTCCTGGTGAAGGACGGAACAGTGATAACGCCCGTGCCCAACGGCACGTTCCTCGCGGGCATCACGCGCAATCGCGTGATCACGCTGTTGCGCGATGCCGGCCGCACCGTGGTCGAGCGCACCGTGGCGCCGGGCGAGCTCGACGACGCCGACGAGCTGTTCACCACCGGCAACGCCGGCAAGGTCCAGCCGGTCAGCCGCTACGAGAGCCGCGACCTGCAGCCCGGCCCGGTGGCCCGCCAGGCGCACGAGCTCTACATGGCGTACTCCCACAGCCAGCGCGTGATGTGACGGCTTGATCCGCGGGGCGCGCAGCCCCCAGCCGGGGCGCACCCCATGCAACCCCATGCGAGGACCGGCCGTTGTCAGACGGCCAGGAGGTCGGCATGGCGGATCAACGACAAACCAAGACCGAGGACGAAGCCCGCCAGGGCGTGACGGGTCATGGCGTGCGCTATGTGCTGAGCATCGGGCTGGGCCTGGTGATCATCGCCTTCATTGTCGCTTACGCGATCGTGCGTCCCTGATCGCGATCCGCATCCAGCCACAGCTTGAGGCGGTCGAGATCGGCGAACAGCCGCTGCATGTCCTCGGTCGACCAGCCGTCGAAGGCGCGTGCAAGCTCGGGCATGAGCGCCGCGATCCCCGCCTGGTGCGCGGCTTTGCCTTCGGGCGTCATCTGCAGCAGCTTGGAGCGGCCGTCGCGCGGATGGGCGCGTTCGGCGAGGAAGCCCTTGTCGACCAGCTTCCGCACCGTCTTGGTGATGCCGGGCTGCGGCTGCTGCAGTGCGCGCGCCAGCGCCGTGATGGTGTGGCCGCCGCTCCCGGTGCCCGGCCGATGGCTGAAATGGTTGAGCAGGGTGAACTGCGGCAGCGGCAGGTCGAGCGGCGCCAGCAGGCGGTTGGCCGCGCTGCCGGCGAGCTGATCGATGATGCCGATCCAGTTGACGATGCGGAACGGCAGCGGCGGCGCGGACATCAGGCTTTCATCACGATGGCGTCGAGCGGCCGCCGCGGCGAGGGGTCGGTGCCGCCGGCATAGCCCAGGCGGAAGAACATCTGCAGCGTGCGGCCCGCGCCGGTCGCCGTCTCGCGCCGCATGTCGGCATTGAGCGTCGCCATCTCGGGGTATTCCTGCAGGGTCTGGCTGTGCGGCTGCATCGCCGCGCCAAGCGCGGTGGCCTTCAGGTTGAGCCGCGCATAGGCGCGACCGGCCGCGATCTGCGTGGGGCGCGTGTTGTCTTCGGTCGAGAACCAGCCGAAGCCGGCGGCCGAGGCGTAGCCCCTCAGGGCATAGTCGCGCCCGCCGTTCCACGCCATCGTGCCCGGCGTCATCGCTTTCTCCCGCGTCATCACGCCGGCATGGCGCAATGCCCAGATCATCGGACCGGTGAGCGCGAAGCCGTCACGATGGCGCGCGATCTCCTCGGCGCCCAGCCGCACCACGTCGATGCTCTCCTTGTTGGTGCGCGGGATCGACAGTTCCAGCTCGCTGCCCGATACCGCCAGCTTGCGCAGCGCCTCGACACGCGCCGGCTCGACGGCGAACGTCACCGGCAGATCGACCGCCGCGCGCAGCGCCGCGATGTGCTCGGCGGATGGCGGCCGGCCGTCGAAGGCGATCCGTGTCGTGCGCCGCTTCGGGATCTGCGCGAACAGCGGATCGGCCGTCAACGCGCCATCGCGCACGAAGCGAATGCGCGCCACGGGCTGACCCTCGTCCACTCCATGCGGATAGGGCGCGATCTCGGCGCGAAAGCCCTCGGCCGACGCCGCGATCGACAGCAGCTCGAGAAAGGCGCCATGGCCGATGGTGATCTGCCGGCCGAAGGGATCGGTCTGCGGCAACAGCCGCGTGCGATCGACATGCAAGGTCACGGCATCGGGCTCGCTGAGGTCGACCAGCCAGGGCTGCATGTTGTGCGGGTTGGGCGCCAGCATCGCCCAGGCCAGCGCCCGCCGACGCGCATCGCGTTCGTCGGCGGGCGGCCCCTGCCAGCCCGCGATCGCCGCCTGCGGCATGGCGTCGAGCCGCGGCACCACCCAGGCGGCGCCGGCCGCCAGCACCGCGCCACCGCCCAGCACCCGGATGAAGCCGCGTTTGGTCATCGCCATCCCAATCTCCTGAAACATTCCTAGGAATATATATGCGGGAACCCTTGCGATTCCAGGCCGGAACCCTATAGTTAAGTATATGCTTAACCAAATCACACCGCTCGACCGGGTCTTCCATGCGCTGGGCGACCCGACGCGGCGCGAGATGGTCGATCGGCTGAGCCGCGGGCCGGCGACGGTGAAGCAGCTCGCCGAGCCCTATGCGATGTCGCTGCCGGCGGTGCTGCAGCACCTGAAGGTGCTGGAGGCCAGCGGCCTGGTGAGGAGCGAGAAGGTCGGGCGCGTGCGCACCTGCCGGATCGAGCCCCAGGCGCTGGGCCATGCCGGCGACTGGATCGCACGGCGCCAGGCGAGCTGGGAGCGCCGGCTCGACAGGTTGGGCGACTACCTCGCCGCCACGGCGGACGAACAGGACGACAGCCAGGACAAGGAGCCATGACGATGACCGAACGATCCGCCGTGCACGGCAGCTTCACCATCGAACGCGTCTACGCCGCCGCACCGGCGCGGGTCTTCGCCGCCTGGAGTTCCGTAAAGGCCAAGAGCGCGTGGAACTTCTGCGACGATTCCTGGCGGCTCAGCCTGCACGAGATGGATTTCCGCGTCGGCGGCCACGAACGCATCCGCACCGGTCCGGTCGGCGGCACGGTGCATGCCTTCGATGGGACCTTCCACGACATCGTGCCCGATCAGCGCATCGTCTTCGCCTACGACATGCGGCTGGATCAGCGGCTGATCTCGACCTCGCTGGTGACGCTGACCTTCACAGCCGCCGGCAAGGGCACGCGGCTGGGCTTCACCGAGCAGGGCGTCTTCCTCGACGGCTACGACGACATCGCCGGCCGCGAGGAGGGCACGCGGGTCGGGCTCGACAACCTGCAGACGGCGTTGCGGCAGGAAGCGGCTTAGAGCGGGGAGAGGAAAGGCGGAATGCCTTCGTCTTTGGGAGCGCCGGCGTCCCGCCGGCTCATGATGGCGCCGCGCCGCGCCGCCTGCCGGCGGGACGCCGGCGCTCCCAAAGACGAAAGCATTCCGCCTTTCCTCTCCCCGCTCTAAGCCGCTTCCTGCCGCAACGCCGTCTGCAGGTGGTCGAGCCCGA
>CAYNOF010001075.1:0-7918 GCA_964398335.1 uncultured Rhizobiaceae bacterium | reverse complement strand
GGCGCGATCTTGTGCCACTTCACATGCGTCTGCGGGTAGCCGTGCACCTGCAGGAGCGGCGTGCCCCGGCCCGCCGTCAGCGTGTTGATGCTGGCTTCGCCGACATCGATCATCTGGCGCCTGAAGCCCTCGAACATCGGCGTCCCCTACTTCACGACCAGGTCGAGCGGCCGGCGCGAGAGCATCTCGTTGCCCTGCTCGCCGACCAGCACGGTGGTGCCCGGACACATCGCCGTGGCGCTGCCGCCGTCGATCAGGATCATGTGCAGGAAGAAGACCATGCCCGGCTCGGCCAGCACGGGATTGCCGGCGTAGAACATCGGCCAGTCCATCCAGTTCGGCGAGAAGGTCGTGCCCAGGCTGTAGCCGCAGGCGTTGAGCCGGTAGTCCGCCATGCGACGGCGCGCACAGGTCGCGGCATAGGCGTCGAACACGCTGCCGATGGGCTCGCCGGGCCTGAGCGCATCGAGGCAGGCGTGCAGCGCCTCGATCGCGACCTTGTGCATCTCGACATGCAGGGGACGCGCGCGGCCGACCGGGATCGTGCGCATCAGGCAGGAATGGTAGTGGCGGTCGACGCCGGCGAACTCCAGCGTGATCTGGTCCTCCGCGCTGAGATGGCGCCGGCCGCTGAAATAGCGGCAGAGCAGACCGTCGCGGCCCGAACCGACGATGAACTCGTTGCCCGGGTAGTCGCCGCCGCCGGCGAATACCGCGCCCTGCATGGCGGCCAGGATCTCGCCCTCGAAGGCCTGCGGCCGGATCGTCGCGTGCGCCGCATCGAGCGCATCGTCCGCCAGCTCGGCGGCGCGGCGGACATAGGCGATCTCCGCCGGGCTCTTGCGCACGCGCAATTTGGTGACGAGGTCGGAGGCGTCGACCAGGGTCGCGACGCCATCCATCGCCGCCTCGAGCCGCTTGCCGTTGGCGGCGGTGAGGCCATAGGCGTCGTACTCGACGCCGAGCTTGCGGCCCGCCATGCCGAACGAGCGCAGGATCTCGCGCAGCTCGATCGCCGGCGTGGCCTCCGGTCCGTCGACCCAGATGCGGATGTCCTCGATGATCGAGGTGTGTTTCGCCTGCAGCCGGTCGGGCGCGCGGGTCAGCAGCATCAGGCGGCCGTCGGCACCGAGGTAGAGGCACTGGAAGAAGACGTAGCCGAAGGTGTCGTAGCCCGTCAGGTAGTACATGCTCTCCTGGCGGAACATCAGCAGGCCGTCGAGCCCGCGGCGATTGAGCTCGATCAGCGTCGCGGCCTGGCGCTGGCTGAACTCCTCGGGACTGAAATGCAGCGCCATGATCAGCTCCCCATGCTCAGCTACCCGTGATTTCCTTCAGGTAGCTGAAGAAGGCCCGCTTGCGCAGCGAGTTGATGCCCCAGTCGACCGGCAGGGATTGATAGCCGTCGGCGAAACGCTCGGAAATACGTCGGTAGTCGAAGAAGCCCCAGCCGGCATAGGCGCTGAGCGCGGCGCGGAAATTGTTGTCCTTGCCCTCGAAGTCGTAGTGGTCGTCCTCGTTGAAGACGATCGGCTGGCCGCGATAGGCCTTGCTGGCGCGCGTATCGCCCACCACGCGGCGGATGCCCTCCGGCGACTCGACGTGGTTGCCGTGCACCAGCAGGTAGTCGGCGGCGCCGATCACGTTGTCGCTCGGCACCGCGCCGCCGCTGAAGCTGGTGCTGACCTTCAGCCGGCCGTTCGAGCGTGTGCGCACCAGCTCGATCAGCTCATGCCCGCGCGGCGCCTGGATGATGTCGTGCTCGAACCACGGCAGGTCGACCTCGTTGCCGATCTCGATCAGCGCGTTGCCGACGCCGCGCGCCGCCAGCAGGTCGACGACCTCGCCCACGGCGCGCTTCACCGCCGCCTCGTCCTTCAGATGCGGCGTCTGGCGGCCGTAGAAGCAGCCCAGGATCACCGCCATGCCGGCGCAGTCGGCCGCCTCCAGCACGCTCATCAGGCGGTTGGCATAGGCTGGCTTCAGCGCGCCGTCGGCGGCGAAGCCGGACATGATCCAGGGCTGGTTCCAGCTATAGCCCTGCGGACTGCCGCCCTGCAGGTTGACGCTGACCGCGAGCAGCCCGTGCGCGCGATAGGTCGGCAGCTGGGCGATGAACTCGCGCGTGCTGCGCTCGGCGTCCCACGGACCGTCGGCGTAGGCCCAGACGCCGACGGTCGAGGGGTTCTCGTCGTCGATGATCGCGTTGGCCATGCGCGCGTTCAGCAGCAGGCCCTCGATCTTGTGGGCGCGCCAGCGCTTGCCGGCATAGGTCGGCTGGCCGTTGATCGTGAAGCCGTCGCCCTGGATGCCGATGGTTGTCGCGCCGGCCATCGCCTATTCGCCGCCGGTGCCGACGACGCCGCCATCGGCGACGATCATCTGCGCGGTCACGAACGCGCCGGCCTTCGAGGCGAGGAACACCGCGACGCCGCCGATGTCGTCGGGATCGCCGATGCGCTTGAGCGCCGCCTTGCTCTCGGCCGAGGCGCGGATCGTGGGATTGTCCCACAGCGCCTTGGCGAAGTCGGTCTTGATCAGGCCCGGCGCGATGGCGTTGACGCGGATGTTGTGCTTGCCCCACTCCGCCGCCAGCGACTTCACCAGCGACAGGTCGGCGGCCTTGGAGATGTTGTAGGCGGCGATGTGCAGCGAGGCGGTCAGCGCGCCGATCGAGGAGACGATGATGAAGGCGCCGTCCTTGCGCTCGGCCATCTCCGGGCAGACCATGTTGGCCAACCACAGATTGCTGAGCACGTTGTTCTGCATGATCTTGGTGAACACCTCGTCCTTCAGCCCGGTGAGCGGCCCGAAATACGGATTGCTCGCGGCGTTGCAGACCATGATGTCGATCCTGCCATAGGCCTTGCGTGCCTGGGCCACGAGGTTCTCGAGCTGTGCCTTGTCGGAGATGCTGGCGGCCACCGCGGTCGCCTCGCCGCCCTTGGCCTTGATCGCCGCGACGACTTCCTCGCAGGCCGGCAGCTTGCGGCTCGACACGACGACCTTGGCGCCCTGCTCGGCCATGCGCTCGCAGATCGAGCGGCCGATGCCGCGGCTGCCGCCGGTCACCACCGCGACCTTGCCCGTGAGATCGAACATCGACATCGGCGCTTCTCCCGTTTCCCTCGTCGCCCCACCCTAGCCGCTGGCGATGCGCCGGAACAGGGAGACCAATTCGATGTGTGTCGACCAGAGAAACTGGTCCACGGGTAACAGTCGTTCGAGCCGGTAACCACCGTCGACCAACACCCGCGCATCACTGGCAAAGCTCTGCGGATCGCACGAGGCATACACGACGGTTGCGACCCGACTCCGCGCCAGCTCCCGCGCCTGCGACGCAGCACCCGCGGCGGGCGGGTCGAGGATCGCGAGGTCGAAGGCATCGAGTTCCTCGACCGACATCGGCTCGCGTCTGAGGTCACGCGTCACGGCCTGCGCGACACCGACCAATGCCGCCCTGCGCAATGCCGCATCAACCGCGTCGACTGCCGACCGATTGCCTTCGACGATCGTCAGCCGTGCCTCGGGCAGCAGCGGCAACGACAGCGTGCCGAGCCCACCATAGAGGTCGACGATGCGCCTGGCGCCGCTCGACCAGGCCTTCACCGCCGCACGCAACGTCGCCTCGCCGGCGAAGCTCGCCTGCAGGAACGCGCCCGGTGGCGGCTCGACCTCGACAGTCCCGAAGCGCAGCCTGGGCGCCCGACGCGTCAGCACGATCTCGGGCTTTGCGCGCGAGCCCCAGGATACGCGCGCCACGTCGGCTGCCTCGGCAAACGTGGCGATGGCCTCGCGGCGCGGCAGGTCGAGCGGCAGACGGCTGACCAGCAACAGGTCGGCGCCGGTGTCGGTCCAGTTGACCACCGCTTCGGCTTCATCGTTGCGCGGCAGGATCGCCTCGACGAGGCGGCGCAGCGGCGCGACCAGGGCGACGATGGCCGGCAGCAGCACCGGGCATTCGCCGAGATCGACGAGGTCGTGCGAGCGGCGTTGGGCGAAGCCGACGATCGCACCCTGGCGCGCATGGCGCAGCGTCAGGTCGGCGCGGCGTCGGCCGCCCGGCGGCGTGCGTGCCATGGGCATCAGCGTCGCCGGCGCGACGTCGGCCTTGTCGAGCGCGGTGCGCAACCGCTCGAGCTTCCAGTGCGCGTAGAGATCGTCGGGAAAATGCTGCAGCGCGCAGCCGCCGCAGACGCCGAAATGCCGGCAGGCCGGGTCGCGGGTCCGGGGCGGCTCCTCGACGCTCGCTAGGCCGCGACGCCGAGCCATGATGCGGCCGGGCGGATATCGCCGACGCGCGCCCCGACGACGTTGAGGATCGGCGGGTTGATCGCGTCGGCGTAGCGCCGGGCGTCGAGCACGCCGAGATGCTGCAGGATACGGGCCATCGCGACTTCGGCGGCGCGCCCGGTGCCGTCCCAGATCTTCAGCGCAACACCGACACCGAGCATCGGCAACATGGCGCAATAGACGCCCTCGGCGCCGGTCTTGATCTGCGCGACGCCGGGCAGCGCGCCGTTGATGCGCGTGCAGAAGCGGCCGGTGCCGGCCATGAAGAACGGCTCGGCGCTTATCGCCGCGCGGATGCGCACGATGGCCGCCACGCGGGCCTGCTTCAGCCGCGACGGATCGGCCATCGCCGCCATCGCCGTCGCCATGGCGCGCAACGGCACGCCCAGGGTGGGAATGCCGCAGCCGTCGCTGCCCGCCGGCGCGCGCGACGGGTCGAAGCGGCCGAGCTCGCCGTAGATCGCCGCGATGCGCTTCTGCACCGGGTGGTCGGCGCGGATATAGCCCTTGGTCGGCTCGCCCAGGTGCACCGCTGTGGTGAGGAAGCCGGTATGCTTGCCCGAGCAGTTGTTGAAGGCCTGCGTCAGCGCCACGCCTTCCCTGATGAAGCGCTCGAAGATCGGCAGGCGTGTCGGCGCGTGCGCGCCGCATTCGAGATCGGCTTCCGACAGGCCGATCCTCGCCAGCCAGGCGCGCACGGCCTCGACATGCCGCGCCTCGCCATTGTGCGAGGCGCAGGCCAGCGACAGTTGCGTGTCGGTGAGGCCGAAGCGGTCGGCCGCCCCGCTCTCGACCAGCGGGATGGCCTGGATCGGCTTGATCGCCGAGCGGGCCATGACAGGCGCATCGATGTCGCCCCACGACTCCACGACCTTGCCGTCGGGACGCATGATCGCGGCGGCGCCGAGGTGACGGCTTTCCACCATCGGGCCGCGCGTCACCTCGATGACGACGGGCTTCTCGTTCGACATGGACGCTGCTCTTCGATCAGTGCCAGCTCGCCGGCAGGTTGGTGAGGCCGCGCAGGGTGAAGCTGCGCCGCCACGCCGGGTTGGTCAGCTCGGTGATCTGCAGCTTGGGCAGACGCCGCGCCAGGCCGGCGAAGGCCTCATGCGCCTCGATCCGCGCGAGCTGCGCGCCGAGGCAGTGGTGGATGCCGCCGCCGAACGACAGCGGGCGGATATTCTGGCGCCTTACGTCGAGCTTGTCGGGCTCGGCATAGATCGCCGGGTCGCGGTTGGCGGCGCCAAGGAAGCAGACGATCGAGGCACCCTTGTCGAGCTTCACGCCGCCGATCTCCAACGCCTCCAGCGCCACGCGGCCGGTCATCTGCACCGACGAATCGAAGCGCAGCAGCTCTTCCATCGCGTTGGGGATCAGCGACGGATCGGCCTTCAGCGCCTCCCATTGCTCGGGATTGCGCTGCAGGGCGAGCAGGCCGTTGCCGATCAGGTTGGCGGTCGTCTCATGGCCGGCGGCGAAGAGCAGGCCGACATTGGCCTTCAGTTCCTCGGTCGACAGGCGATCGCCCGCCTCCTCCGCCTGCACGAGCTGGGTCGTCAGGTCGTCCTTCGGATCCTTGCGGCGACGCTCGAACAGCGTGTCGAAATAGGCGCCGATGACGGCACCGCTGGCGTTGACCGCATCCATCTCCTCGCGCGTCAGCGGCACCGGGTCGATCAGCCGGCCGTTGACCTTGGACTGGTCGAAGAACTGGCCGCGATCCTCCTCGGGGATGCCCAGCATGTCGCAGATCACGATGACCGGCAGGCGATGGGCGAAGTCCCAGATCACGTCCATCGTGCCCTTCCCGGCGACGCGGTCGATCAGCTGGTCGACGATCGAGGCGATGCGCGGGCGCATCTCCTCGACGCGCCGCGCGGTGAAGGCCTTGGTCACCAGACCGCGCAGGCGGGTGTGATCGGGCGGGTCGAGCACCAGCATGGTGCGCGCCAGGCTGGCGACCGCCGGCTCGTTCAGCGCGTTCTCGCCGTAGCGGCGCTTCATGTTCTCGGCGTAGTTCTTGCCGAAGCGCTTGTCGCGCAGCACCAGGGCGACGTCCTCGTAGCGGGTCATCACCCACTGGCCGAGCGGCGACTGCCAGACCGGCGCCGCCGCGCGCAGCTGGTGGTAGACGGGGTACGGATCGGCGATGAAGGCCGGATCCAGCGGGTTGAAGACAGGCACCTGTGGTGCCAGCGAGTCGGGCATGCGTGGTTCCCAATGTTGATGGTGCCACCATAGCGGAACCATGCACGCCGCACTACCCGCCGCGCCCCTGGTGTCCTACCGTTGGGCCGGGAGCAAACGCATTGAGGACGCCATGTACCTGACGCAGGGCTTGCGCCGCGCCGTGCAGATCAAGCCGAACGGCCCGTCGACCATCTTCCGCGACCGCCGCCGCACCTGGCGCGAGACGGCCGAGCGCGTCGCGCGCGTCGCCGGCGGTATGCGCAGCCTGGGTGTGGCAAAGGGCGACCGCGTCGCCATCCTCGCGCTCAACAGCGACCGCTACCTCGAGCTGATGTACGCCATCCCCTGGCTGGGCGCGGCGATGGTGCCGCTCAACACCAGGCTGGCGACGCCGGAGATCGAGTACATCCTCGAGGATTCCGGCGCGACCGTGATGTTCGTCGACGGCGCGATGAAGCATCACGCCGAGGCGCTGGCCGGCAAGCTGCCGGCGCTCAAGCACGTCGTCTATCTCGACGACGATGCCGTGCCGGCGGGCATGACCGCCTACGAGACGCTCGCCCAAGCCGCGCCCGTCGAGGATGTCGCCGTCGGCGGCGATACGCTGGCCGGGCTGTTCTATACCGGCGGCACCACGGGCCGCTCGAAGGGCGTGATGCTGAGCCACAACAACCTGGTGTGGAACGCGATGAACGCCATCGGCGGCATCGGCTTCGACGGCGACACGACCTACATCCATTCCGGCCCGATGTTCCACCTCGCCGACGGCGCCTCGAGCTTCGGCGTCACCATGGTCGCCGGTATCCACGCCTTCGTGCCGCGCTTCGATGCGCTCGACTGCCTGCAGACCATCGAGCGCGAGAAGGTCACGCACGCGCAGTACGTGCCGACCATGATCAACATGATCTGCAATCATCCGCGCATGGCCGAGTTCGACATCTCCAGCCTGCAGATGATCCTCTACGGCGCCTCGCCGATGCCCGAGGGCGTGCTGCGCAAGGCGCTGGAGGTGATGCCGCGCTGCAAGTTCATCCACGCCTACGGCATGACCGAGGCGGCGCCGATCCTCACCCTGCTGCCGACCCGCTACACCACGCTCGATGGCCCCTATGCCGGCCGCATCAAGTCGTGCGGGCTGGCGGCGCACACGGCCGAGCTGAAGATCGTCGGACCCGACCGCAAGGAGGTAGCGCGCGGCACCTCGGGCGAGATCGCCGCCAAGGGCCCGATGATCATGCTGGGCTACTGGAACAAGCCGAACGAGACGGCGGCCGTGCTGGAAAACGGCTGGTACTACTCCGGCGACGCCGGCTACATGGACGATCAGGGCTTCGTCTTCATCGTCGACCGGCTCAAGGACATGATCATCAGCGGCGGCGAGAACGTCTATTCGGCCGAGGTCGAGAACGCGATCTCGCTGCTGCCCGGCGTC
>CAYNOF010001074.1:0-22357 GCA_964398335.1 uncultured Rhizobiaceae bacterium | reverse complement strand
GCGATGAGGTCGGCGCGGCGCAGGCCTTCGGCGCGCGTGCTGCCGACGCCGATGCAGACGGCGTAGGCGAAGCGATCCGGTCCCGCCGTCCAGCCCAGCTCCTGCGCGCGCTGGCGATAGGCGTCGTACATCGGCTTGGCGACGCCGCCGCTGAGCAGCGTGCCCACGACATGGCCGCGCTCGGCCGCCAAGCGCCCGGTCTCGGCGCTCAGCCCCGTCATCCACACCGGCGGCGTCGGCTGCTGGATCGGCCGCGGCCAGATGTTGACGTTGCGGTAGTGGAAGAACTCGCCTTCCCAGTTGAACGGCCCGTCGGTCGTCGACATCGCCTTGAGGATCAGGTCGTGCGCTTCCCAGTAGCGGCGCATCAGCCGCGCGGGGTTGCTGTTGGCCGGCGCGATCTCGTAGGGCGCGCCCTTCACCAGGCCCATCTCCAGCCGGCCGCCGCTCAGCACGTCGAGCCACGCCATCTCCTCGGCCACCCGCACCGGGTCGGGCCGGTTGGCGATCGGCGAGCCCAGCGACAGCAGGCGTGCCTTCTTGGTCTCGCGCGCGATCACCGCCAGCGCCATCGGCGCGGAGATCGTCATGCAGGTCGCCGTGCTGTGATGCTCGTTGACCATGATGTCGAGGCCGACCTCGTCGCACAGCGCGAACTCGTCGAGGTAGCGGTTGAGCAGGCCGTGCGCGACCTCAGGATCGACATTGCCGCTGGGCAGCACGACGCGCATCGAGCCGCGCTTCAGGCCCTCGTCCCAGGCCGGGTGATAGGCCATCTCCGAGAAGTACCAGACGCGCATGGGGTCCTCCTCTTTGTCAGGCGAAGGCGGCGATGCGATCGGCGAAGGCCTGCGGCTGTTCCCAGTGCGGGAAGTGGCCGGCATTGGCGATCGACTCGAGCCTGGCGCCCGCGATGGCCTCGCACCACTTCGCGCCGATCTGCGGCGCGACGATGCGGTCGCGCTCGCCCCACAGCAGCAAGGTCGGGATGTCGACACGGTGCAGCCAGCGGCGAAGCTTGGGATTGTGCATGTACGGCTTCCAGCCGAACAGCGTGAAGGCCTCCCGTCCACGCACGATGCCGGCGATCTCGGTCTCCGGCATCTTCGTATAGTCGACCGCGCCGCGTGCCGGATCGGCCCAGGCCAGCCTGTCGACCTCGGCGCGCGCCATGCCGTGCATGTCGGCGACGTCGCGGTCGTGCAGGCCGCCGAACTTCGCGCCCAGGGGTGCCGCGAGCACGAGCCTGGCGAAGCGCCGCGTGTCGCGTACCGCCATCTCGGCCGCGACCCAGCCGCCGAAGCAGCTGCCGACGAGGATCGCGTCCTTCAGGTCGAGCTGCTGCGCCAGATCGAGATAGAGATAGGCGATGTCGTCGACGCTCGACATCCAGTCCGGCAGCGCCGAGCGGCCCCAGCCGGGATGCACCGGCGCGATGACGCGGAATGTCCGCGCCAGCGCATCGAGCCACGGCCGGTCGGGCCACAGCCCGTCGCCGGCATGCAGGAAGAGCAGCGGCCGGCCCTGGCCGCGCTCCACGATGTCGAGATCGACGCCGGCGACGCTTTGCATGCCTAGTCGATCACCGCCTGGTAGCTCAGCACGCGCAGCTCGCGGCGGATCGGGTAGGCCGAGGACGGCATCGCCTGCGTCAGCAGCAGCACGATCATCTCCTCGGCCGGATCGACCCAGAACGCGGTGCTGGCGGCGCCGCCCCAGGCGTATTCTCCGGGCGTGCCGAGGATCTGCGCCTTGGCCGGATCGAGCATCACCGAGAAGCCGAGGCCGAAGCCGATGCCCTCGTAGCTCGACTCGCTGAAGCGCGGCTGGCCCATGTCGGCCATGTCGCCGCGCAAGTGGTTGGCGGTCATCAGCTCGACCGTCTTGCGGCCCAGCAGGCGGACGCCGTCGAGCTCGCCCTTGTTCAGCATCATCTGGCAGAAGCGCATGTAGTCGGCCGCCGTCGAGGTGAGGCCGCCGCCGCCGGAGACGATGTCGCGCTTCACGGCAAACGAGCTCTTCTGCGGATCGTCGATCAGCTTCAGCGAGCCGTCGGCCTCGACGTTGTAGTTCGCCGCCAGCCGGCCGAGCTTGTCCTGCGCCACGTAGAACGCCGTGTCGGTCATGCCCAGCGGCTTGATCACGCGCTCGGCGAGGAAGTCGTCGAAGCGCTGGCCCGAGATCACCTGCACCAGGTAGCCCAGCACGTCGGTGGCGTTGCTGTAGTTCCACTCCGCGCCGGGTTGCGCGATCAGCGGGATCTCGGCCAGGCGGGCGCACATCTCCTCGAGGCTGACCTTGGCGGTCTGGAAATCGATGCCGACCTTGCGATAGAGGGCGTCGACCGTGTTGGCCTCCATGAAGCCATAGGTGATGCCCGAGGTGTGCGTGAGCAGGTCGCGGAAGGTGATCTCGCGATTGGCCGGCACGGTGTCGATCTTGCCGCGCATGCCGCCGGCGGCGACGCGCGGGTTCCTGAACATCGGCGCGAACTTGCTGATCGGATCGTCGAGCTGGAAGCGGCCCTCCTCGTACAGCATCATGATCGCCACCGAGGTCAGCGGCTTGGTCATCGAGTAGATGCGGAAGATGGTCTCCGGCGTCATCTTGGTGCCGCGCGCGATGTCGCTGACGCCCGTGGTGTGGTGATGGGCGATCTTGCCGCGCCGCGCCACCACGGTGGTCAGGCCGGCGAGCTTCTTGCCCGCCACCAGGGCGTCGGCCCAGCCCTCGATGAGCTTCAGCCGCTTGCTGGAAAGACCGGTGTCCTCGGGGGCGATGCCGCTGGCCATGTTCATGGGCTGTCTCCTCTGATTGGTCGCAGAGTTCCACGGCGGCCCTTCGCCGTCGAGGCCGCCGGTTCGCAGGGCAGACCTGTGCCGGCCGTGTTGTACCGCCGCGCTGCGGGTGGTTCACTGCCGCCCACGCGCCGCAGAGCGCGTTGGAGGGACGCCCGCATGCCCATCACCGTCCGCAAGATCCATCCGCTGTTCGGCGCCGAGGTGTCCGGCGTCGACATCCGCGAGCCGGTCTCGGTGCGCGATTTCGGCGAGATCCGCGCCGCTTTCGAGGAGTACTCGGTGCTGGTGTTCCGCGACATGCCGATGGACGACGAGAGGCAGATCCGCTTCAGCGAGATGTTCGGCCCGCTGGAGATCGCCGGCAAGGCCAATCCCGGCGTCGGCACGCCCTTCGCGCGCCAGTCCAACCTCGACATCAAGAGCGGCGCGGTGATCCCGCCCGAGGACCGCCGCATGATCTACCAGCTCGCCAACTATTTCTGGCACTCCGACAGCTCGTTCAAGCACATCCCCTCGCTGTGCTCCATGCTGACCGCGCGCATCGTGCCGCCGGAGGGCGGCGACACCGAGTTCTGCAGCATGCGCGCCGCCTACGACGCGCTCAGTGAGGAGATGAAGGCGAAGATCGAGCCGCTGGTCGTCGAGCACTCCCTGATTCACTCGCGTGGCCTGGTCGACGCCTCGGTGCTGACCGAGGAAATGCGCGCGGAGCTGCCGGGGGCGCGGCAACGCATGTGGCGCATCAACCCGATCAACGGCCGCAAGGCGCTGTATATCGGCGCGCACGCCTCGCACGTGGTCGGTTGGCCGCTCGAAGAGGGACGCGCGCTGCTCGACGAGCTGACGAGGACGGCGCTGAAGCCCGAGTTCTGCTTCGCCCACAAATGGCGCGAGGGCGACAGCGTGCTGTGGGACAACCGCGCGGTGGTGCATCGCGCCACCAAATACGACACGGTGAAGCACAAGCGCCTGATGCAGCGCACGACGATCGGCGGCGATCAGCCGACCGTGCCGTAATGGTCCACGGGGAGGAATGACCGATGGCGACGCTCGACCGAGACGGCGTGAATATCCACTACGAGGTGCATGGCGCCGGCCCCGCCGTGCTGCTGAGCCACGGCTACAGCGCCACGTCGAAGATGTGGGACGGCCAGGTGGCGGCGCTGCAGGACCGCTACAAGGTCATCGTCTGGGACATGCGCGGCCACGGGCAGAGCGATTATCCCGGCGACGGCGCGAAATACTCCGAGGCGCTGACGGTGGGCGACATGGCGGCGATTCTCGCGGCCTGCGGCGAGAAGAGCGCGGTGATCGCCGGGCTGTCGCTGGGCGGCTACATGTCGCTTGCCTTCCACGCCACGCATCCCGGCATGACACGCGCGCTGATGCTGTTCGACACCGGCCCGGGCTTCAAGAAGGACGAGGCGCGCGCCGCCTGGAACGCCACGGCGCACAAGCGCGCCGCCGATCTTGATGCGCGCGGCCTGGCGGCGCTGGGCAGCAGCGACGAGGTGCGCCTCAGCCAGCACCGCGATGCCTCGGGCCTCGCCGGAGCGGCGCGCGGCATGCTGGCGCAGGAAAACGATCGCGTGATCAAGTCGCTGGAGAGCGTGAAGGTGCCGACGCTGGTGCTGGTGGGCGCCGACGACAAGAATTTCCTCGCCGCTACCGACTACATGGCGGCCAAGATTCCCGGCGCGTCGAAGGTGGTGATTCCCGCCGCCGGCCACGCCGCCAACCTGCATCAGCCCGCCGCCTTCAACCGCGCCGTCGAGGACTTCCTCGGCGGACTCAAGTAAGGGACCATCCATGAATTTCGACTTCTCCGGCCGCCGTGTCGTCGTCTGCGGCGGCAGCCGTGGCATCGGCCGTTCGATCGCGCTGGGCTTTGCCCAGGCGGGTGCCGATGTCTCGATCTGCGCGCGTGAGCCCAAGGCGCTGGAGGCGACGCGCTCGGAGCTCGCCAAGTCCAACCACAGGACGCATGCCGGCATCTGCGATCTGGGCGATGCGGCGGCGATCAAGAGCTATATCGAGGACGCGGCCAAGGCGCTGGGCGGCATCGACGTGCTGGTCAACAATGCCTCGGGCTTCGGCTCGACGGACGACGAGGCGGGATGGGCTGCGGGCCTCAACGTCGACGTCATGGCGATGGTGCGTGCCTCGCAGGCGGCGCTGCCGTATCTGGAGAAGGCCGGCGCGGCCAACGACGTCAATGGCGGCAAGGCCGGCGCCTCGATCATCAACATGTCGTCGATCTCCGCGATGCGGCCGGCGGCGCGCCAGCCGCCCTACGGCGCCGTGAAGGCGGCCATGATCCACTACACGCTGTCGCAGGCGGCGACGCTCGCGCGCAAGAACATCCGGGTGAACTGCATAGCGCCGGGCTCGATCGAGTTTCCCGGCGGCGTGTGGGATCGGCGGAAGACGGACGCGCCGCAGCTCTACAACGCGATCCACAAGAGCATCCCGTTCGGCCGCCTGGGCCACCCCGAGGAGATCGCCAGCGTCGCGCTGTTCCTCGCCTCGCCGCTGGCCAACTGGGTCACCGGCCAGACGATCTCCGTCGACGGGGGGCAGCTGCTCGGCGCCTGAGCATCGTGCGCCTGCTGGTCTACAATCCCAACACGACGCAGGCGGTCACCGACCGCATGGTCGAGCAGGCACGCCGGCATGCGTCGTCGGGCACCGAGATCGTCGGGCTCAGCGCGCCGCGCGGCGTGCCCTATATCGGCCTGCCCGGGCAGGCGGCGGCGGCCGGGCAGGTAACGCTTGAGATCGTCGCGCGCGAGTGGCCGGCCCACGACGCGATCATCGTCGCGGCCTTCGCCGATCCCGGTCTGGTGCAGGCGCGTGCCCTGTCGAAGCGGCCGGTGCTGGGCATCGCCGAGAGCGCGCTGCTGACGGCGGCGATGATGGGCGACCGCTTTGCCATCGTGTCGATGGCATCGACCATGCGGCCTGTGGTCGAGGCGACGGTGCGTCGCCTCGGGCTGACGGAGCGGCTGGCGACCGTCTTCTTCCTCGATGCGCCGGTCGCCGATGTCGCGCGGGTGCAGTTCGATCATGGCGCGGCGCTGGAGGCGGCGTGCCGCGATATCGCCGCGCACGGCGAGGCATCGTCGATCATCCTGGGCGGCGGACCGCTCGCCGGGCTCGCCGACAGCTTCCGCACCCGCATCCCGGTGCCGATGCTCGACGGTGTCGCCTGCGCGGTGCGTCACGCCGAGATGCTGGTGCGGCTGCGCTAGCGGGCGTTGCGCAGGCGCAGCGCGTTGGCGATGACGCTGACCGAACTCAACGACATCGCCGCCGCGGCGATCACCGGCGACAGCAGCAGGCCGAACAGCGGATAGAGCACCCCGGCCGCGACCGGCACGCCCGCGGCGTTGTAGAAGAAGGCGAAGAACAGGTTCTGCCGGATGTTGCGCATGGTGGCGCGCGACAGCGCGCGTGCCCGCGCGATGCCGCGCAGATCGCCCTTCACCAGGGTGATGCCGGCGCTTTCGATGGCGATCTCGGTGCCGGTGCCCATGGCGATGCCGATGTCGGCGGCCGCCAGCGCCGGCGCGTCGTTGACGCCGTCGCCGGCCATGGCGACGACACGGCCCTCGCCACGCAGCCGCTGCACGATCATCGCCTTGTCCTGCGGCAGCACCTCGGCCTCGACGCTGTCGATGCCCAGCTTCGCCGCCACCGCCTCGGCCGAACGGCGCACGTCGCCGGTCAGCATGACGATGCGCAGCCCCTCGGCCTTCAGCGCCGCCAGCGCATCCGGCGTCGTCGCCTTCACCTTGTCGCCGACCGCGACGAGCGCGGCGAGCCGGGCATCGATCGCCAGCATCACGACCGTGGCGCCATCCGCACGCAGGGCATCGGCGCGGGGCTCGCCGGACGCGGTGTCGATGCCGCGCTCGCCGAGGAATGCGGCGTTGCCCAGCACCAGCCTCTTGCCGTCGACCGTGCCCGATACGCCCTTGCCGGTCGGCGAGTCGAAATCCTGCGTGTCCGCCAGCGTGAGATTGCGCTCGCGGGCGGCCGTGACGATGGCGGCGGCGATGGGGTGCTCGCTGCCGCGCTCGAGGCTGGCGGCCAGGCGCAGCGCCTCGTTCTCGGCGCTGCCGTCGAGCGTCTCGACGGCAAGCAGCGTCGGCCGGCCCTCGGTCAAGGTGCCAGTCTTGTCGATCACCAGCGTGTCGACCTTCTCCATGCGCTCCAGTGCCTCGGCATCGCGGATCAGCACGCCCTCGGTGGCGCCGCGGCCGCTGCCGACCATGATCGACATCGGTGTCGCCAGGCCCAGCGCGCAGGGGCAGGCGATGATCAGCACCGACACCGCGGCGACGACGGCGAAGGGCAGGGCGGGCGACGGCCCCCACAGACTCCAGGCGGCGAAGCTCAGCACCGCCACCACCAGCACCGCGGGCACGAACCAGCCCGAGACCTGGTCGGCGAGCCGCTGGATCGGCGCGCGGCTGCGCTGCGCCTGCGACACCATCTGCACGATGCGCGCGAGCATGGTGTCGGCGCCGACGCGCTCGGCGCGCATCACGAAGCTGCCGGTGGTGTTGATCGTGCCGCCGGTGACCTTGTCGTCCTTGTTCTTCGTGGCCGGCATCGGCTCGCCGGTGATCATGGACTCGTCGATCGTGCCGCGGCCGATGACGAGCACGCCGTCGACCGGCACCTTGGCGCCGGGCTTGACGCGCAGCCGGTCGCCCACGGCCACGGACTCCAGCGGCACGTCGCGCTCCTCGCCGTCGGCATCGACGCGCAGCGCCGTGGCGGGCGCCAGCTTCAGCAGGGCGCGGATCGCGCCGCCGGTGCGCTCGCGCGCGCGCAGCTCCAGCATCTGGCCCAGCAGCACCAGCACGACGATCACCGCCGCAGCCTCGAAATACACCGCGACCGTACCGTGCGCGTCGCGCAGCGCCGGCGGGAAGATCCCGGGCGCGACCGTGGCGACCAGGCTGTAGAGCCAGGCGGCGCCCGTGCCGATGGCGATCAGGGTGAACATGTTGAGTGCGCGGTTGCGCACCGACGCCGCGCCGCGCTCGAGGAACGGCAGGCCCGCCCACAGCACCACGGGCGTGGCGAAGACGAGCTGTATCCAGGCCGACAAATGCTGCGGCACGAGGCTGTGCAGGTCGAAGAGGTGTCCGCCCATCTCCAGCACGACCACCGGCAGGGCGAGCGCCAGGCCGATCCAGAAGCGGCGCGTGAAGTCGATCAGCTCATGGTTGGGTGGAGCCTCCGCGGCGATGGCCGCGGGCTCCAGCGCCATGCCGCAGATCGGGCAGCTGCCCGGGCCGACCTGGCGGATCTCCGGGTGCATCGGGCAGGTGTAGATCGTGCCGGCCTCGGCGGCGGTGGGCGGCGCCTTCGGCGGGGGCGCGAGATAACGCTGGGGATCGGCCTCGAACCTGGTCAGGCACTTGGGATTGCAGAAATAATAGGTGTGGCCGTGATGGGCGTGAACGTGCTTCGCGCCCTCGATACGCACCTTCATGCCGCAGACGGGATCGGTCGCCACCGCGTGGTCGTGATGCTCACTCATGCTTGCCATATATACCCTACGGGGGTATAGTACAAGCATGGATGACAAGGTCAGGAAATCGAGCCTGGCGCGCCTGGCACGCATCGAGGGCCAGGTGCGCGGCGTGTCGCGCATGGTCGAGGCCGACCGCTACTGCATCGACGTGCTGACGCAGCTGGGCGCGGTGCGCGCCGCGCTCGACAAGGTCGAGCAGGAGATCCTGCGCGACCATCTCGGCCATTGCGTGGCGCATGCGATGGGCAGCGGCTCGAAGGAAGAGCGTCAGCGCACCATCGACGAGCTGATCGCGGTGCTGGACAGCCGCAAGCGCTAGTGCAGCCGCGGCGCGTACTCGGCGGTGAAGCGGTCGAAATCCGTCCAGAAGCGCGCACGGATCTTGTCGATCTCCATCATGATCTCGTGCCGCGCGCCTTCGTAGTCGATCACCTTGGCGTTGGGCAGGCGCGTCGCCAGCATCGCATGCGTGCGGCTGTCGACCAGCAGGTCCTGCTTGGCGCTCAGCATCATCAGCGGCAGCGTGATGCGCGCGAGGTAGCTCGGCTCGACCAGCTGGCGGATCGAGCGCACCGACTGGCGCAGCCAGCCTATGGTGGGGCCGCCGATCGGCAGGCGCGGATCGGTGACGTACCAGGCCTCGGCGAAGCGGAAGCGGCGCAGATCGTGCGTCACCTTGTTGCCGATGAACTCGCGGCCGACCAGGCGGAAGGGTGCGCCGCCGTAGAAATAGCGCTGGTCGATCTTGGCGGTCGGCGGCAGCAGGCTGAGCAGCACGCGGATGACCGCCTCGCTGCGCAGCCCGGTCATCGGCGCCGTCATGAACCCGGCCTTGATCGGCCCGTTGCCGTATTCGGCGAGATAGCGCAGCAGGTTGTGGGCGCCCATCGAATGGGAGAGCGTCACGATCGGCCGGGGCGTGTCGCTGGCGGCGACCTTGTCGACGAACGCCGCGAGGTCGGACAGATAAGTCTCGAAACGGTCGATATGGCCCTTCTGCGAATCCGGCAGGGAGCGCGCCGACAGGCCCTGGCCGCGCCAGTCCATGGTCCAGATCGCGAAGCCGCGGGCGAGCAGCTCGGGCACGATCTCGATGGCGTATTTCTCGATGAACTCGCCGCGGCCGTTGAGCAGCAGGATGGTGCCGCGCGGCCGCTCGGCGCGGGCGCGCCAGAACGCGTAGCGCAGCTTGGCGCCGTCGGCCGCGGTCATGAAGTCGTAGCGGTCGGCGGCGACGTACATCTGCCGCACAAGTTCGGGAATCGCCCGCGGCGCGGCATCGGCATCCGGCTCGTCGGCGAGAAGGGGGGCGAGTTGGCTCACGGCATCCATAACAAAAGTGAGCGGTAACAACACTTGCCGCCCGGGACAATGCCCCTGTTGCCGCTCCGGGAAAGGTCCATGTATTTGCGAATGGTTCTCGTTCGCCTTGACCCTACCCCGAGAATCCGCCATCTACCACCCACACTGACACACGGGCGCGGGTCATGGGGACGGTCGCGCCCGCGTGGACGGAGGCTGTCAATGAACGCCAAAGCCCTGATTCTGGCCACGATATTGCTCGCGGGGATAGCCGCCGCACCGGCCATGGCGCAGCAGGTCAACCTCTATACAGCGCGCCACTACCAGACCGACGAGAAGCTCTACAGCGACTTCACCAAGGCGACCGGCATCAAGCTCAACCGCATCGATGCCAAGGAAGACGAGATCATCGAACGCATCCGTCAGGAAGGCGCCAACAGCCCGGCCGACCTGATGATCACCGTCGACATGGGCCGCATCTGGAAGGCCGAGCAGGCCGGCATCCTGCAGCCGGTGAAGTCGGCGGCGCTGGACAAGGCGGTGCCCGCCTACCTGCGCGATCCCGAGGGCAAGTGGTTCGGCTTCTCCGCCCGCGCCCGCGTGCTGATCATCGCCAAGGACAGGGTCAAGCCGGGCGAACTCAAGGACTACGAGGATCTCGCCAAGCCGGAATGGAAGGGCCGAGTCTGCGCCCGCTCCGGCAGCCACATCTACAATCTGTCGCTGCTGTCCTCGATGATCGCCACGATCGGCGAGGACAAGGCCGAGGCCTGGGCCCGGGGCGTGAAGGAGAACCTCGCGCGGCCGCCGCAGGGCGGCGACACCGACCAGATCAAGGCGGTGGCCGCGGGCCAGTGCGACGTGGCGCTCAGCAACAGCTACTACTACGTGCGTATCCTCAATTCCGACAAGGCCGAGGACAAGGCGATCGCCGCCAAGACCCAGGTGGTATTCCCCAACCAGGGCAATCGCGGCACGCACGTCAACGTCTCGGGCGGCGGCCTGGTGAAGAACGCGCCGAATAGGGAGTCGGCGATCAAGTTCCTCGAGTACCTCGCGAGCGATTCCGCGCAGATCTACTTCGCCAACGGCAACAACGAGTGGCCGGTGACCGAGGTGCCGGTCGACAACAAGGGCCTGGCATCGCTGGGCAACTTCAAGCGTGACGTGGTGAACGTCGCCGAGCTGGGCCGCAACCAGGCCAAGGCGCAGGCGATCATGGACAAGGTCGGCTGGAAGTAGGCGCCGGCGCTGCATCGAACGGGCGCTGTCGCCGACGCGACGGCGCCCGTTTGCATGTTGACAGCGCCGGTCGTTGTGCTGAGCTGGACGCATGTCCGACGAACGCTACGTCGTATTGCTCGGCGATCGCCGCTACGCGATCCACCGCAAGTGGGCGCGGCTGCCCGCAGGCGAAAGCTTCGGGTTCATCTCCGATCTCGTGGTCGACGGCGAGGGGCGCGTGCATGTCGCGCAACGCGGTACCGACCGCCCGGTCCTCGTCTTCGGGCGCGACGGAGTCCTTGCCGGATCGTGGGGCGAGGGCCGGCTCGCCGAACCGCACTACATCAGCGCCGCCGCCAACGGCACCATGCTGGTCGCCGATCGCGACGCACACCAGGTGCTGCGCTTCGATGCCGCCGGCACGCTCACTCAGGTGCTCGGCCGGCGTCATCATCCCTCGCTCGACGCGCCCTTCAACCATCCCACGGCGGCGGCCGAGGCGGCCGACGGCGAGATCTACGTCGCCGACGGCTACGGCAATTCCAGCGTGCACCGCTTTGCCGCCGACGGCAGGCTGATCCGCACCTGGGGCGGCCATGGCGAGCGGCCCGGCGCCTTCACCACGCCGCACGCGATCTGGGTCGATCGTTTCGATCGGGTGCTGGTCGGTGATCGCGAGAACAACCGGGTGCAGGTCTTCGACCGCGACGGCAACTTCATCGCCGCCTGGGGCGATTTCTATCACCCGATGCAGATCTGGGTGGACGATCGCGACCTGGTCTTCGTCACCGACCAGATTCCGCGCATCAGCCTGCTCTCGCCGGAGGGCCGGCTGATCGGCCGCTGCCGCGGCGCGATCAATGGCGCGCACGGCATCGCGGGCGATGCCGACGGCAACCTCTACCTCGCCGAATTGCCGCCGCAGGAAATCACCAAGCTCGAACGCCTGGACTGACTACGCGCCGCGATCGGCAGCGCGGCGGCGATACCGGAAGTCGCAATGCGAGGCGCCCTGCATGATGGTCTGCGTGCGCTCGAGCGCGATGTCGCCGCCGATACCCTCGGCCACGGGGAAGTCACCGGCGCAGACCAGCAGGAAGCCGAGCTCCGGTTCGCCCAGCGCCTTGTAGAACGCGGCGTACCGGCAGCCCGTCACGTCGATCGCGAAGGACTCCGCCGTTTGCTCGACGACGCTGTAGTCGAGCGCGTCGTCGCGCGAGTACGCCCTGAAGGCCGACGCCATGATCGTGCCGACGTCCGCCTCGGGCGTGGCGCGCCGGAACGCTTCGCCGTACCGGCGGTAGATGTCGCCCAGCGCGCGACGGACGAGATGGTTGGCGCGGGCCGCGCCCAGCTCGGCCTGCAGCGTCTTCACCAGCGGCACCAGGACCCGGGCCTGGATCTTCGCCTGGTCGAGGACGGAGACGCTCATGCGATCAGGCCGATCTGCGGCGGAAGCGGAAGTCGCAATGCGACGCACCGCCCATCAGGGTCTGCGTACGCTCCAGCTCGAGATCGCCGTTGAAGCCGGCGATCATCGCGTGGTCGCGGCTGCAATGGATCAGCGCGCCGAGATCGGCCAGGCCGAGCTCCTGGTAGAATTCGGCATAGCGGCAACGCGTGACGTTGAACTCCAGCCGGTCGGCGGTCTCCGCCGTCACGTCGACCTCCAGGCTGCCACCGCCGGCCCAGACATCCTCGGCGACCTTGCGCAGGCCGGCGACCGAGGTGCCGAAGGTCTCGGCCCAGCGCTCGCCGTCCTCGGCGGCGAGGCGGCGAATGGTCGTGGCAAGGATCTCGCGGGTGGCCTCGTCGCCGAGGCGTTCGCGGCAGGCCTCGATGAACGGGATCAGCACGCGGCCCTCGATCTTGCGGCGCTGCAAATGGCTGATCGGCACGTCGTGATCGGTGGTCATCGGCTTCGTCCTTGCGCGGTTGGCTGCCTATGTGCGCGGCGCCGTGGCCTTGCTCAACCGATTTGATCTCGACGGTTGACGCAGAAAATCTATTGCAAGACAGTGCCGCCATGAGCCACCGATTGCCGCCGCTCAACGGCCTGCGCGCCTTCGAGGCGGCCGCGCGGCATCTCAGCTTCAAGCGCGCCGCCGACGAGCTCAGCGTCACGCCGGGCGCGGTGAGCCAGCAGGTCAAGGCGCTGGAGCGCGCGATGGGCGTTGCGCTGTTCCGCCGGTTGCATCGCGCGCTGGTGCTGACGCCGGCGGGCGAGGCGCTCGTGCCGCCGATCACGTCCGCGTTCCACACGATCTCGAAGGCCATGGAGACGGCGGCGCCGGCGCTCAAGGGCCGTCGGCTGCGGCTGGGCATTGCGCGCAAGCTGATGAATTCGGGCGGCCCCGCGATCGACTGGCTGTCGACCGTGAAGGCGAAGACGCTGGTCGATGTCAGGACCAGCGACGATGTCGCCGCACTGATGGCGGGCAGGCTCGACGCGCTGCTGCGCCCCGCCGGCGGCACCTATCCCGGGTTTCATTCCCTGCGCTTCGAGATCCCGACGGCGAAGGGCGGCAAAGAGAGCGCGGACCTGGTCAGCGTGCCCGGCCTGGCGGGCTGCCGCGAGCACGAGGCCGTCGTGCGCGCGTTGCACCGGGCGCAGGGCGCCTAGACGCCGTGCCCTGCGTCGCTGCCGAAGCGGGCGCGGCGGCGGCGGATGATGATGAAGGCGCCCAGCGAGACGGCGATCACCAGGAACGACACGCCGGTCGTCACCGTGCCCAGCGCGTAGAGCACTGGCGTGGTGACGTTGGTGGTCATGCCGTAGATCTCCAGCGGCAGGGTGTTGAAGGTGCCCGCGGTGTAGAGGCTGCGCGCGAACTCGTCGTAGCTGAGCGTGAAGCCGAACAGGCCGACGCCGATCAGGCTGGGCAGGACGATCGGCAGGACGACGTGGCGGACGGTTTGCCAGGGCGTGGCGCCGAGATCGCGCGCGGCTTCCTCGTAGCTCGGACTGAAGCGGTTGAAGACCGCGAACATGATCAGCAGGCCGAAGGGCAGGGTCCATGACAGGTGCGCGCCGAAGGCCGAGCTGTACCAGGCGGGATCCCAGTCGAGCACGCGGAACAGCAGGCCGATGCCCAGGCTGATCAGGATCGAGGGCACGATCAGGCTGGCGATGGCGAGGTAGAAGACCAGGCTGGCGCCCTTGAAGCGCTTGCGGAAGGCGAGGCCGGCGGCGAACGACACCGCCACGGTCACCAGCATGGTGGCGATGCCCAGCAGCATCGAGCGCTGCAGGGAGCCGGCGAAGTCGCCCACCATCTGGCGCTCGAAGAGATTGCCGAACCAGTGGAAGGAGACGCCGTTCATCGGGAAGGTCAGGCCGCCCGACGGGCCCTGGAACGACAGGATGACGATGGTCGAGGTCGGGCCGTAGAGGAACAGCACGAAGAGGCCGAAGAACGCGGCCAGCAGGTAGAAGGAGAGCGGCCGCCGGCTGCCGTCGCGCATCGCCTAGAGCTCCTTGCGGATGTCGACGACGCGGATCATCAGCGCCACCGTCATCAGCACCAGGATCAGCAGCACCACGGCATTGGCCGCGGCGGCGGGGTACTGCAGCAGCGACATGGCGTTGATCATCATCAGGCCGACCGAGGCGCTCTGGCCGCCGCTCATCAGGCGCACGGTGACGAAATCGCCCATGACGATGGTGACGACGAAGATCGAGCCGATGGCGATGCCCGGCTTGCACAGCGGCACGATCACGTTCCACAGGATCTGCCAGCCGGTGGCGCCGGCGTCGAGCGCCGCCTCGATCAGCGAACGGTCGATGCGCACCATCGAGTTGAAGATCGGCACCACCAAGAACAGCGTGTAGAGGTGCACGTAGGCGAGCACGACGGCGAAATCGGAGAACAGCAGGAACTCGAGCGGATGATCGATCACGCCGGCGCCCTGCAGCGCGGTGTTGAGCACGCCGTTGCGGCCCAGGAACGGGATCCACGAGATCATGCGGATGATGTTCGAGGTCCAGAACGGGATCGTGCAGACCAGGAACAGCACCGTCTGCCACGTCGTCGAGCGGATGTGGAAGGCGAGGAAATAGGCGACGGTGAAGCCGATCAGCAGGGTGCAGACCCAGGTGGTGGCGGCGAATTCCAGCGTCTGGGCGTAGGTGCGCCAGGTGATCGAGGAGCCCAGCAGCTCCTCGTAGTTGGTCAGCACGAAATCGGGCAGCAGGCGCGTGGAGTCGTAGTCGAAGAAGCTGACCACGACGATGGTCAGGATCGGCACGACCAGGAACACCAGGAACACCAGCGACAGCGGCGTGACCTGGAGATACGGCACCCAGCTCGGGCTGCGAACGGACATAGGCGGAGACTACTCGAAAAACGCCGTCGTCCCGAGTGCCGGCGAAGGACCTTGCGGTGGTGCGAACGGATGCATGCGCTGTCCGTCCGCGATACCGCCGGGTCCTTCGCTTCGCTCAGGACGACGTCGTGCGCTTACGCCGCGATGAAGGAGTTCCACTTCTGGACCATGTAGCGGTCCTCGTCCATGACAGCGTTCCAGCACGACACCGCGCCCATGCGGTCGTAGAACGAGCCGCCGTCGCGCACGGCGCCGGGCTTCTCCATGACCTTGCCCTGCGGGTTCTTGATCTCGCCCTTGGCCGGCTTGCCTTCCATCCAGTAGCCCCACTCGTCCTCGGTCATGTTGGCCTTGGCGGTCTCGAGCACGGCCGAGTAGTAGCCCTGCCGGTTGAGGAAGGCGCCGACCCAGCCCGAGAGGTACCAGTTGATGTAGTCGTAGGCGGCCGCGAGCTTGTCGCCGCTCAGATGCTTGGCGAGGCCCAGGCCGCCGCCCCAGGCGCGATAGCCCTCCTTCAGCGGCTGGTAGATGCAGGGCACGCCCTTCGAGCGCACGGCCGTCACCGCCGGCGACCACATCGACTGGATGATCACCTCGCCCGAGGCCATCAGGTTGACCGATTCGTCGAAGGTCTTCCAGAAGGCGCGGAACTGGCCTTCCTTCTTGGTCTTGATCAGGAAATCGATGGTCTTGTCGATCTCCGCCTTGGTCATGTTGCCCTTGTCGCCGTACTTCACGATGCCCGCCGATTCGCAGATCATCGCCGCGTCCATGATGCCGATCGAGGGGATGTTGAGGATCGACGTCTTGCCCTTGAACTTCGGGTCGAGGATGTCCTTCCACGAATCGATCGGCCGGCCAACGAGGTCGGGGCGGATGCCCAGGGTGTCGGCGTTGTAGATTGTCGGGATCATGGTGAACCAGCCGGTCGGCTGCTTGGCGAACTTGGTCGAGCCCGCGCCCTCGACGAAGCCCACGGTGCTGGGCGCCGTGCCCTGCGCGATCTTGCTGTCGGGCTTCAGCTTGCCCGACGTGAAGATCGGCACGATCTTGTCGAAGTACTTGATCTTCTTGACGTCCATCGCCTGCAGCACGTTGGCCGGGAAGACCTTCTTGACCATCCAGTACTCGATGTCGGCGATGTCGTAGCTGTTGGGCTGCGTCACCGCGCGCTGCACCACGGCGTCGGAGTCGAGCGCCGTCATCTGCAGCGTGATGCCGAGGTCGGCTTTGCACTTGTCGGCGATCTCGTTGATGTTCGACACGCCGGTGCCGAACTGGCGCAAGGTGATGTTCTTGGTCGTCTGGCCCCAGATGGTCGGGAAGCCGCCGATCACGCCGCTGCCCAGCGCGGTGCCGGCAAGCGCGGCCGTGCCTTTCAGGATGGCGCGGCGTCCCGTGGCCACCGTCTTCTTCTCGCTCATAGTTTCTCTCCTCTTCTTCAATGGCCGATGACGTGCACGTCCTCGGATGCCCAGCCGACCGCCACCGCGTCGCCGGGGGCGACCGGCGCGGCGTAGAACTTCGCTTCGGGAATGACGGCGGAGAACGCCTCGATGCCCGGGATCTCGACGCCGATCTGCACGGTGGTGCCGAGATACTCGACCGAGCGCGCCGTGCCGCTCAGCTTCACCGCGGCGGCGCCCAGGGCGTCGGGGCGGCCCACCTCGATGCGATCGGCGCGCACGGCGACGTGGATCTCGCCGCTGCCCTGGCCGTTGGCCGGCACCGGCACGCGCGTGCCGTTGCCCAGCGTCGCCGCGTCGGCGCCGGCGCGCGTCGCCGCCAGCACGTTGTGGCCGCCGATGAAGCGCGCGACGAAGGCCGAGGCCGGCTTGTTGAAGATGTCGCGCGGCGGGGCCGCCTGGTCGATCTTGCCGTGGTTCATCACGACCACGAGGTCGGCCAGCGCCATGGCCTCCTCCTGGCTGTGCGTGACGTGGATGAAGGTGATGCCCAGCCGTGTCTGCAGCGTCTTGAGCTCCTCGCGCATCTTCACGCGCAGGAAGGGATCGAGCGCCGACAGCGGCTCGTCGAGCAGCAGCACCGAGGGATCGGTGATCAGCGCACGCGCCAGCGCCACGCGCTGCTGCTGGCCGCCCGAGAGCTGCGCCGGGAAGCGCTGCGCATAGGGCTCCATCTGCACCCGCTGCAGCAGCTCCATGGCGCGCTGCCGTCGCTGGGCCTTGTCGACGCCGCGCATCTTCAGGCTGAAGGCGACGTTGTCGATGCAGTCGAGGTGGGGGAAGAGCGCGTAGCTCTGGAACATCATCGCCGTGCCGCGCTTGGCCGGCGGCAGGTCGGTGATGTTGTCGCGCCCGAGGATCACGTCGCCGTCGCTGGCCTCCTCGTGACCCGCGATCATGCGCAAGGTCGAGGTCTTGCCGCAGCCGCTGGGCCCCAGCAGGCAGCAATAGGTGCCGGCGGGAATCTTGAGGTTGATGTTGTCGACCGCGACGGTCTGGCCGTAGCGTTTGGTCAGTGCGATCAGTTCGATGTCGGGGGCTCCGACCATCCGCTCGTCTCTCCCGGACGCCTCGGTTCAGTCTGTGCTGCCCGATGCAAGAGCAATGCCGCGCGCTGGAGAGGCGTATTGGTGCCCAAGACGGCGGCAATGTGCGCAAGCCCATGGGCCCACGGCCCAGATGTTGTCTATTCTAAGGGCAGACTGATCATGAGTCGATCAATGTAGCGGGTAATTCGCGACCATTGACGCCAAATCGCTGACCATTTGTCTGGCTCGCGTTTTGCGTCGCGATCATCATAGTGGGGTCGAGGTGGTGCCATGAAACTGATCGGGGTCGATGTCGGTGGCACGTTCACCGACCTTGTGTTTGCCGACACCGAGGCCGGCAGCACGATGATCCAGAAGGTGCCGACCACGCCTGACGATCCCTCGCGTGGCGTCGTCTCCGGCCTTGTCGCGCTGTGCGAGAAATACGGCATCCCGCGCGATGCGGTCGACGTGGTGTTCCACGGCACCACCATCGCCACCAACGCCATCCTCGAGCACGACGGCGCAGTCACCGGCATGATCACGTCGGGCGGCTATCGCGACATCCTGCATATCGGTCGCCACCAGCGGCCGCAGCACTACTCGATCATGCAGGACATCCCCTGGCAGGACCGCCCGCTGGTGCGCCGCCGCCATCGCAAGACCGTGCGCGAGCGGCTGGTGCCGCCGCGCGGCGAGGTGCTCGAGGCGCTCGACGAGGAAGGCGTGCGTCAGGCGGTGCGCGAGCTCAAGGAAGCCGGTGTGCAGGCCATCGCCATCTGCTTCCTGTTCTCCTATCTCGATCCGGCGCACGAGGAGCGCGCCCGGCAGATCGTCGCCGAGGAATATCCCGGCTGCTTCGCCACCACCTCGGCATCGGTGTCGCCGCAGTTCCGCGAGTTCGAGCGCTTCACCACCACGGCGATTAACGCCTTCGTCGGACCCAAGGTGCGCGACTACGTCTCCAAGCTGGAAGGCGACATCGCCCAGTCGGGCTTCCGCGCCGATCTGCGCATCATGGCCTCCAACGGCGGCGTGGCGACGCCGCCGATGGTGGCGGAGCGGCCGGTGCTGACCCTGCTGTCGGGACCGGCGGCGGGCGTGATCGGCGGCGACTGGGCCGGCGCGCTGTCGGGACGGCGCAATTTGATCACCTTCGACGTCGGCGGCACCTCGGCCGATATCGGCATCGTCGCCGACGGCACCTTCGGCGAGGCCACGGCGCGCGATACCTGGATCGCCGGCTTTCCGGTGCTGGTGCCGATGATCGACGTACACACGATCGGCGCCGGCGGCGGCTCGATCGCCTTCGTCGACAGCGCCGGCGCCTTCAAGGTCGGCCCGCGCTCGGCCGGCGCCGTGCCCGGTCCGGCTGCCTATGGCCGCGGCGGCACGCGGCCGACGGTGACCGACGCCAACGTCGTGCTCGGCCGGCTCGACAGCAAGCATTTCCTCGGCGGCGGCATGTCGCTCGACGAGGTGGCGGCGCGGCGCGTGATCGGCGAACTGGCGCGCCAGCTCGGCATGGGCGAGCGCGAGGCCGCCGAGGGCGTGATCACCGTGCTCAACGCCAACATGGCCAATGCCATCCGCTCGCGTACGGTGCAGAAGGGCATCGACCCGCGCGACTTTGCGCTGGTTGCCTTCGGCGGCGCCGGCCCGCTGCACGGTGCCGAGGTCGCCGACATGCTGGGCGTGCCCGAGGTGATCGTGCCGCCGCATCCCGGCATCACCTCGGCGGTCGGATTACTGATCAGCGATCTGCGCTACGACGCGATCCGCACGGCCTTTCAGGTCTCGACGGCGCCAGACCTCGATCGCCTCAACCAAGGCTTCGATTCGATGGCGCGCGAGCTGGAGGCGCGCTTCAAGGCGGACGACATCGACCTCGCGCGTGTCAGCTTCAGCCGGCGCGGCGACCTGCGCTATGTCGGCCAGGGCTACGAGCTGCGCGTCGCCTTCCCCGACGGCCCGCTCGACGCGAAGGCGCTGGCCGAGGCCTTCGAGGCATTCCACGAGGCGCATCGCCGCGAATACGGCCATCACTTCGCCGACAGCGCGATCGAGATCGTCAACATCCGCCTGATTGGCGCCGCCGGCGCCGCGAAGATCGCGCGGCCGGCGGTGAAGAGCGAAGGCTCGATCGAGGCGGCGCGTATCCGCACCGGCCTGTGTGCCTTCCGCGTCGACGGCGTGCTGAGCGATCACGAGACCGCGTTCCTCTTGCGCGACAAGCTGCCGGTGGGCGTGCCGATCGACGGCCCGGCCATCGTGCTGCAGATGGACACCACGACAGTCGTGCCGCCGCGGTATACCGTCGAGGCCGACACCGCGGGCAATCTGATCATCCGCCGGTCCGCGACCGGCCAGGGAGGCTGAGATGAGCGGCGCCACCGCGCGGCAGGTCGCGACCAAGCCCGACCGCATCGATCCGATCACCGTCAGCGTGATCCAGGGCGCGCTGGAGAACATCGCGATCGAGATGGGCTACAAGCTCATGCGCATGAGCTACTCCTCGATCATCCGCGAGTCCGAGGATTTCGGCGCGGCGCTGGTCGATGCCGAGGGCCGGGGGCTTGCGGAGTCGGCGCAGTCGACGCCGCTGCAATCCGGCCCGATCCCCGGCTATGTGAAGGGCGTGCAGCGCATCCTCGCGGAGCGCGCCGAGACCATCCGGCCGGGCGACGTGATCATGCACAACGATGCGTACTCGGGCGCGAGTCACGGGCCCGACGTGGCGTTCCTCGTGCCGGTGTTCATCGGCACGCGCCTGATCGGCTTCGCGGCGACGACGGCGCACCATCTCGACATCGGCGCGCTGTCGCCGGGCTCCTGCGGCATCGTCGAGGCGATCGACGCCTATGCCGAGGGCCTGCAGTTCAAGGCGATCAAGGTCTACGACAGGGGCGTGCGCAACGACGCGGTGTGGCAGATCCTGCGCGACAACATCCGCGCCTCGAACCTCGTCGTCGGCGACATGGAGGCGCAGATCGCCGCCGCGCGCATCGGCGCGGAGCGGCTGGTCGAGCTGGTGAACCGCTACGGCCTGGAGCTCTACGAGCAGGCCTGTGCGGCGCTGATGGACCACGCCGAGCGGCTGATGCGCCAGGCGATCGCCAGGCTGCCCGACGGCGTCTATCGCGCCGAGACGGCGATCGACGGCTATCTCGACAGCGACGATCCCGGCAAGAAGGAGCTGCCGATCGTCGTCACCATCACCAAGACCGGCGACGAGATGGTGGTCGACCTCACTGGCACGGCGCCGCAGGTGCCCGACCGGCCGATCAACATGCCGCTGGAAGGCACCGCCGACATCGCCATCTGGCTGACCATTCGCTCGGTGCTGCTCGACACCGAAGTGCACGGCCATATCCCGGTGAACGCCGGCCTGATCCGGCCGATCAGGATCGTCGCGCCCAAGGGCTGCCTCGCCAACCCGAGCTTCCCGGCGCCGACCATCGCGCGCTTCTGCCCGGGCAACCAGCTCGCCGACACGGTGATGAAGGCGCTGGCGCAGGCGGCGCCGTCGAGCGTTTCGGCCGGCATCGGCAACCTCAAGGTGATCGCCTTCTCGGGCCTGAAGAACGACACCCACTGGGTGCACATGGAGATCTTCGAGGGCTCCTACGGCGGGCGCGACGGCAAGGACGGCATGGACGCGGTCGACACGCTCTACGCCAACACGCGCAACAACCCGATCGAGGACATCGAGACCCATCTGCCGCTGCGCGTGCTGCGCTACGAGCTGCGCGAGGATGTCGCCGGCGCCGGACAGTGGCGCGGCGGCCTGGGCTCGGTGCGCGAGTTCGCCTTCCTGAGCGACGGCGGCGCCTCGGTCGAAGGCGAGGGCCATCGCTATCGTCCCTGGGGCTTCAAGGGCGGCGGCGAGGGCTTCCCGGCCAAGCTCGACCTCGTGCCGGTGTCGGGCGCGTCGCGCCCGCTGCCCTCGAAGGTGCCGCACATGACGATGCACGACCACGACCGCTTCATCTGCTACGGCCCGGCCGGCGGCGGCTATGGCGATCCGCTGAAGCGTGACCCGCAGGCGGTGCTCGACGACGTGCTCGACGGCTTCATCTCGGTCGGGACGGCGAAGCGTGATTACGGTGTCGTCGTCGCCGACGGCGCGATCGACGTGGCCGCGACGGCCGCGTTGCGCCGGGTTGCAGGATAGCCTGATTCCGCACGCCGCATGAAACCACCGCGTGTTGTCACGCCTTGATCACACCGCTTGCGGGCGCGTGATGGTCAATGGTGAGGCACTCTCGGGGAGGTCTCCACGTGGTCATGCAAGCGGGCCGGCTGGCCGGCCTCGATGTATTGCGCGGTCTCGCGGCGACGGCGGTCATGCTGCATCACCACGGCGAGTACTACGACGTGCTCTATCGCGGGCGCTCGCCGCTGTCGGTCAACCTGAACGCCGGCCATTTCGGCGTCGAGCTGTTCTTCATCATCTCGGGCTTCGTCATCCTGATGACGATCGAGCGGCGCGCCACCGTGCGCGACTTCGCGGTGTCGCGCTTGACGCGGCTGATGCCGGCCTTCGCCGCCGCGCTCGTGCTCACGACCATGGTCCTGGTCTTCTGCCCGATGCCGCCGCTGCAGACGCCGACGCCGCTGCAGTACCTGCTGCTCGCCGACGGGCCGGCGCTGCAGGTG
>CAYNOF010001073.1:0-1632 GCA_964398335.1 uncultured Rhizobiaceae bacterium | reverse complement strand
ATGGGGCCGCGCCAGGTGGGGCGCGGGTCCTTCGGGGGCGCGCCGGCGCCCCCCCGGCATCTTCCCTGTGCGGGCGGCCCGCCGGCGCTCCCAAAGAAGACTCTAGCGCGCGAGCGTCTTCATCCGCTCGTGCGCGCCATCGATCAGCTTTCGCGTGAAATCGGCAGCGGGGCCGCCTGTGCCCAGCGATGCCGCCTGCCCGGACCACAGCGGCGAGAAATCGCCCGAGCCCTTCGCCTCGGCGGCGGTGCGCAGCGGCTGAATGCCGGATGTCGCCAGCGGGAACGCCGGCGCGTGCGGGCTGATCGGACCCTGCTCGCGCATCACGCGGTTGAGCAGGCCGCGCGCCGGTCGGCCGGTGAAGACATTGGTCAGCGACGTCTGATCGGCACGTGCTGCCTTCAGCGCCGTGCGATGGATCGGCGTGATACCGGCCTCGTCGCAGAGCAGATAGGCGGTGCCGATCTGCGCCGCGCTCGCACCCAGCGCCAGCGCCGCGACCACGCCCCGCGCGTCGGCGATGCCGCCGGCGGCGATCACCGGCACCTTCACCGCATCGACGATCTGCGGCACCAGCGCGAAGGTGCCGGGCTGGCCGGCGATGTCCTCGGTGAGGAACATGCCGCGATGGCCGCCGGCCTCGGTGCCCTGGGCGATGATCGCATCGACGCCGTGGTCCTCGAGCCAGCGCGCTTCCTCGACCGTGGTCGCGGAGCTCAGCGTGATGCAGCCCGCCGCCTTCACGCGATCGAACAGACGCTTCTCGGGCAGGCCGAAATGGAAGCTCACGACCTTCGGCTTGAGCTCGACCATCAGCTCGCAGGTCACGTCGTCGAACGGCGCGCGGCCGGGACCTTCCGGGATCCTGCCCGGATCGATGCCGAACTCGGCGTAATAGGCGCCGAGCGACTTGCGCCACGCCGCCTCGCGCGCGGCGTCGGGCACCGGCGGCTTGTGAACGAAGAAGTTCACGTTGAACGGCTTGTCGGTGCGCTGGCGGATGACGCCGATACCCGAGCGGATCTGGTCGGGCGTCATCATCGCGCAGGCCAGCGAGCCCAGGCCGCCCGCCTCGCTGACCGCCGCGCCGAGCGCCGGCGTGCCCGAACCGGCCATGGGCGAAAGCAGGATGGGATGCTCGATGCCGACGAGGTCGAGGAAGCGGCGGTCGGGCCACATGGGCGTCTCCGGAATGGCTGGTCGGCTTCCAGCGTAGGCGTCCGCGCCCATTGCCGGAAGCGATTTGATCGGATCGATGCTATCGTTCCTCCAGATAGCTCCAGGAGCCCAGGATGGACGCATCAGATCTGCGCGTGTTCGAGGCGGTGGCGCGGTCTGGCGGCATGAATCGCGCTGCCGCGGCACTCAACACCGTGCAGTCCAACGTCACGGCGCGCGTGCGGGCGCTGGAGGCGGAACTGGGCACGCCGCTGTTCGACCGCCACAGCCGCGGCGTGGCGCTGACGGCGGCGGGCCAGCGCCTGTTGCCCTTTGCCGCCAGGGTGGCGCACCTGCTCGACGACGCGGCGCGCGCTGCGCGCGATGACGGCAGGCCTTCCGGGACGCTGACCGTGGGCACGCTGGAGACCACGGCCGCATTGCGGCTGGCCGAGCCGCTGGCGCGCTTCGCCC